>JAYEJE010000252.1:0-5880 GCA_034660415.1 Methanobacteriota archaeon
TAAAGATCATGTTGACATGCAACACCGATTGCAGCCAACGGCTTTTTATCTCTTGTTGCTCGCTTAACAAATTCACCTCCTGGTGCGATACAAATATCAACGCCCTGTTCATCACACAGCCTTTTAATTTCCGCAATCCCGCATCTACCACATTCTGTGCAGATGACACCTTCTTGTGGCGATATTTTCGCCGGACATTCGAGATTGCGAAGGCACTGAGGCAGGAACAATATTCGCTTAGCCATTGGTGTCTTTCCATACACAGCTTTGTATAGCGAATTCATTAGTGCAATGCCTATTTCGTCCACGATTATATGATTTATATTGAAGTAACCGAGGAATAGCTTGGCGGGTTGGTAGAAGAGGTTGAGCACAAAGAGCGTAAATCGTGGGAATAGGCCTCTTTTATATATCGCTAAGCACACAGCAGTTAAAATTAGCGCGAACACTGCGATAACAAAGATTATGAAAATTTCGCCTATCAGCACATATGTCGAGGAAGATATTAGATTGATCATTTTGATATTTGCATTTTGCATTTGTTTATTATCGCTTCATAGTCTACAGTGGTATTGACGCATCCCTGAGTTGTTAAAGGCACGCCTTGTGATGGCACACCAATAAGTTTTGTATTTAACATTCCTTCATTCAGATTAGGGTAACAAGCAATACCTACCACCGCTTTTGCTCGGCAGTGCATAAGAATCCTACCCGTGAAGGTCCCTCCTGGCGATATGTACATTTTGATGCCAAGCTCTTTACAACTAGCGCTTAGTTCGCCAATTGCGCATTTACCGCATTCTATGCAATGGATACCGTCTAATGAACTCAATTTAGCAGGGCATTCTGTGCTTCGGATGCACTGAGGCAGGATTAAGACTCGCTCTTCCATGTTCGTACAGGCGAAATCGGGATAATTAAGTGCATTCCGTATCTCAACTGAGACTCCGTCTATTAATGCAGGATCAACATGAAAGAAGGACAGCAGTCTGCGTAAAGGTTCATAAAGCAAACTTATTATGAACAGGACGAAAGTAGGGAATATTATCTTTTTCGTGTGCACCGTATAAGCGCAAAATAAAAGAGCTACTGCTATGAGAACCACAAATGCTATTGCAAAAATTACTACTAGCCGCCCTATTGCTTCAAGCATAAACAACCCCGATCTTTTTTATTGTATATAACGTATGACTTCTACCCATAAATAAATTTAATTTAGGACGCAGATTTAAGCTCATCTACTCGGATGAATAATCTTATCGCCCATACGCATACGGACCAAAGGTTTGGATATATGCCTTCTTGCAACCGGAGGCACCTCATACAAACCCGTTTCTATCGCCCGCTCTACGGTTACCTTCTCCTTTACCGCACTAAAGGTTCCGCAGCGTTTACAGCGGTAGCCCTGCGATCGTCCCGCGGATTTCATATTCCGCCCGCACGTATTACATCTCGGAGTCCGTTCTACTACAAGGTTCAATTTCCTTAGCTCTATCTTCTCGAGGTTTAATGTACCTTCCTTTAGAGACCCGTAGACCGTAACCTCATCCCCGATTCGCAGTTCCCGTACAATAGCACGAAAGCCCTTCGTCGGCTCGTAAGCAATACAGTCAACGCTTTCATTACCTCCCTGCACTGACAGAGAAAACAGGACATGCCCGCCTTCTATCGTCCTTGGATTGGAATCCACCACGCCGTCTAAGATATAAGAGTGGAAATCCCATAACTTTTCTGTGTTCTTCAGGTGGCAATCAGTGCCTTGATTCGTAATGAACAGCATCTTCCGCTCCTCTGGCTCGGCTTGTATGAGCCCGTAAGCTTTGTAGATAGTATCTACGCTGTCGCCTCTTATACCAAAAAGGACGGGACAGGGTGAATGTGGTACAAGAACTAGTTTTTTGTTTGCCACATCTACGGTATCCCAGACTAAGGGGTAAGTAGCTTCATCGGCTGCCCACACACTTGCATCATCTATAAAGCGTAAGGTTCCCCATCTTTCTTTCCGCCGATATACAATCAGCTCGTAAGTGTAGTCGTAACTTTTTTTCGCGTGTAACAGAAGAAACGAAGCAGCAGCTAAAGCGCCTATTAACCCGCGCTTATTTTTCAAGCCGAAGTAATCAAGGTGTAATTCCGAGATAATAGCATAAGCATCTTCTATCGCCAGTACTTCCCGCACTGCAGTTTCATAAAACCGTTTTAACTTTTCATTGAAACTTGCATTTGAGGCGTTATCATCAATGAAAACAACACCAGGGTTTGTTCCCTCAGCCCTTAACTCGGATAGCTCAGTCACTCGCGCCTTGACTATTTCTTTCACTTCTCGCTCTAACCCCTCGTTTATTAGAATTTCAAATGCGACTGCGCCGTTGCCCCTTGTTTTAAATGGTATGCATGGATTTAGTCGTACTAATACCGGCGTGGAAACTTCACCATAGCTTTTGAGTTCGTCAACTAAAACGGTGCATAGATATGTGGTGCACATCCCACTTCTCGAGTCGGTATCGTCTATTCCTACAATCATAAACAAACCTTTCTTTATAAAAGAAAGCTTTACCAAAGAAATAAAATAAACCTTTTCTGAAAGAAAAGGTTTACCAAAAGAAACATTCATGACTCATGGAGACACCCATGAGCATGAAAATAATAAAGTATTTTCATACCAAAATTTATATTAGCAAACTCCTTCTAAATTACGTTGGTGTGAAAAAAAAATGGACATGTATTATCTGACATTGTGCCTGTACATATTTCTAATTTACTGGTTTATTGTCATGATTCTGGATAAACGGGGCATTTTGGAGCGGTATAATATCTCTGCATCTGGTCCCCTCCTGATGATAAGAACGACAAGAGGGAAGAGATTATTAGAGCGGTTGTCAGAAGGTGAGTTGAGAAAGGGCTTTTGGCGTAGTTATGCAAATATCGGCACTATTTTCGTGCTTATATCCATGGTATTTATGTTTGTTCTCGTGGCATATGGCACTTACCTAACATTCACACTGCAGCCAGCACCAACGAAGTTAAACGAGCCGCGGAACGTACTCCTTTTACCTGGGTTAAACGAGTTTATACCTCTCTGTGCATGGGTAGGCTTTGTTATTGCGTTAATAGTGCACGAGCTTTCCCATGCGATATTGGGTGTCGTAGAGGGTATAAAAGTAAAATCGATGGGGCTTTTAGTCGCAGTGATACCAATAGGTGCATTCGCAGAGCTGGACAGCGAGCAATTATTTGGTAAGAAGGAGAAAAAAGAGCAGAAAAATCGCGAGTTAGAACATGATAAAGGGCTAAAGCCAGGAAAAGAGGATAAGAAGCGGGTGGCAACTGCTCGTGAGAGAACGCGCATTCTTTCCGCTGGTGTGACGAGCAATTTCGCCGTGGCCCTCATTGCTTTTCTTCTCTTCCTTGCCATATTATTCTCTATTCAGCCAGTTATGGATAATACCCCCTTTGTTTATGCTGTTGCGAAAGATAGCCCTGCAGATAAAGCAGGGATCAAACCGGAGATGTTGATTACAAAGGTTGACGGGATCACGACGAGAAATATATCGGCGTATAATAATGGAACAGAGGAAAAAGTGGCTGGCGGGATGATATTAACAGTGTTAGATGAAAGTGGAGCAGAAAGAGAAATAATATTGGAAGGCGTTCCTGAAACTGAAGGGGTATGGATTTCAGATGTGGTAGACGGTTTCCCAGCGGCTAACGCCGGCATAAAAAGTGGCATGTGCATAATAACAATGAACAATATGAGTATACATGGGTATGATGACTTCCAGAACTTTATGAATCAGACGGTACCAGGGCAAATAATAGAAGTGCGAACAAACGCTACAGCATTCGCCGTGGAGTTAGAAAAATCACCCTATTACGAATTCGGGTTTTTAGGTGTTGTCGTTGCAAATAACCGCTTGGGCATGCGTGTAGCGGAATTTCCGGCTAAGGGGTACTTAGAACACCTACGGAGCACACCTCGCACCCTTATTTCACCAAGAGGTTGGTTAATGTTGACGGGCATGCCTTTTAGCCCACTCCCTTATGGTTTCAGCACATTTAGCCCTTTTCTATCTCATTTATACGAGCCGGCAGGTGCAGCGTCATTCTTAGGTGGGTGGATTTTTGCCATTGCCGACGTCTTATTTTGGATTGGGTGGATAAACTTCTACGTTGGTCTGTTTAACTGTCTGCCTATGGTGCCCTTTGATGGTGGCTATGTATTCCGCGAGATGTTGAATTCCCTATTAAGGCCAGGAATAAAGGATAAGAGAAAGAGAGAAATGATTTCAAAGGCAATTACATACGCTATTGGCATTCTTATTTTCTCTTCTATTATTGTCCTGATAGCAGGCCCCTATATACTACGTGAAATCGGTGTTTTCGGGTTGATTGCTACTATGGTTTTAATTGTCATGGTTCTCGTAACGTTAGCCTACCGCATCGCCGTTAGTGTGCAAAAGGCGCCGAGTGCGGTTTTAATCATTAATGGTGCTAACGCGAACTCGGATACGCTAAGAATCAGCCACCACGGAGGCGATACCATCGCAGATGCTTTTGGTAATCCAGAGACCGGCGGTGGGCGAGGCCAATCTGCTGGTGATTGGAACTACTTAGAGGTGAGGCAGAATGGAGCGCTCTATACATTATCGGATAAATCGCGATTAAATGGTAACGCTAACTGGAATCCCGGCCCTAACAGGTATACGCAGTTTGCAGCGGGAGACGAATTGGAGATCTCGGGTCTTTCGCTTAATACTGGCGATTCCATTGAAATAGTCTACACGCAAACAGGCGATGTATTGCTGCAAACTACGGTGACATAATATAATATAATGTAATTGCAAAATGCAAATTGTAAAATGCAAAAACCACGAGATTTCACGAGATTAACACAATACTTTTTCTTTTTTACAAAAAGAAAATTTAGCCTGTGCTAAAAGAAAAAGATAAATGTTCTTTTGGTAAAGCTTTCTTTCCTAAAGAAAGGTTTGTGAAAATCCCCTTCTCTCATATTTCGCCCATTCCAACCCTTTTAATTCTACACCACCCTCAACGCCTAGAATCTCTGCGCCGTCGAACTCATTCATAGCACAGAGTAAATGCTGCTCGGGATGTGTACCTGGGATAATATCTCGGCTCAATACAATTCGCTTGCCCGCAGCTAACACCATTTTAAGGCGCGCAGATGCAGGATGGTTCTTTGGCAATACAATCAATGGCGAGTTCAATTCCCTTATCATGTATAGCACGCACCTCAACCCTTTTACTATCTCTTCGCCAGTGCCAAAGCCAGAAGCTACAAGCAATTCATCCGGCCCCATCGCCAATACAATCTCCCTTTCTGGCGTATCAACGAAGAACTGCCTCTGCACTCCCACCTTGACTACCGCTACAGTGCCGCTATTACCAAGCACCAGCAGCATCTCATTACTACTTAAACTTATCATGTCAGCTACTCTTTCACGCTTTTACTACATTTTCCGACCGACATGACGGACAGACGACTTTCTCGCCCATTGCATCAAACTTATTCCCGCAGTCATTGCATTTGTATCGTTCTACTTCTATCTCTTCTCTCTCAAATTCAAAGTCCGTACCTCCAACACTACACATGACTACCACCTCCTTTATTTTACGTTTTTATTTTTTGTATATAAAGTATAACTTCTACCCATAAATAAATTTAATTTATGACGCAGATTTACGCAGATTTACACGGATTTTTTTTGTTGTTGGGCTAGGCTATTTTAACGGCGTTGATCTTTTAATCTGCGTTAATCAGTGTTAATCTGCGTCTATAATTTATTTCCTTGTGAATGTGGAATAAATCTCAATCTCAAATACAATCGTGAGACGGCCCCGGTTACTACCAAATAGCAT
>JAYEJE010000253.1:0-5866 GCA_034660415.1 Methanobacteriota archaeon
TTTTCGCTATTACCTTGTCTACGCTACTTTTTATGCTGCCGCTTTCCATTGCGGGTTTCAGAAACGGTAAAGCAGCACTACACATATCAGAACCTAAAGCAATGCCCTTTGCAATATCAAGCCCATTTCTTATTCCACCTGTGGCGATTATAGGGATAGTAAAAGGAAGTGCACGACACTCTACAATACTTTCCACCGTGGAGATGCCCCAATTCCAACCGAAGAGATTGCCTAAATGTTCTCCCAGATCATCTCCTTCCGCACTCGCACGGTATATCTCAGCAGCAGCTAAACTCGTTCCGCCTAAGCCGCCCACATCTATCGCAGATACGCCTGACCCGTGTAACATCTTCGCCATTGTATAACTAATCCCGGCACCCGTCTCCTTTACAATCACGGGCTTCTTTATCGCTTTGCATACCTCGGTTATCGCAGCTAAACACCCACTTGCATCTACGTTACCCTCAGGCTGAATAGCTTCCTGTAAAAAGTTGAGGTGTATTGCAATAGCATCTGCACCTATCATCTCTATAACTCGCTCAACACCCTCTACTCCATATTCCTTCAATTGTGGGGCGCCTAAGTTCGCATAGATGAACAAATCGGGCGCAACGTCACGAACCACACGAAAAGAATCCTCTAGTTCGGTACCTTCCAACGCCGCTCGCTGAGAGCCCACACCCATACCAACGCCAAGCGTTTCCGCAGCTTCTGCAAGGACTATATTTACCTTTCTCGTATCCGGATGCCCGCCGGTCATCGAAGCAATCATTATCGGATATTGAAACGAAAAACCTAAAAACTCAGTCTTTAAATCTATCGCCACTTTATCTAGCTCGGGTAATGCAACATGAACAAGCTTAACGTCCGCAAAACAATTTACTCCTGCTTCCACTTCCTTTTCCGCACATATCTGGAGTTGTTCTATCTTCCTTCTCGATGTTTGGTTCATTCCTACCCTTCCAATAACAATGCCAATAAGTATTATTTGTATGCACTAATAGGTAATATATTATCTAATGTATCTAACCGAATTATCCCAGGGCACGGCAAAAGTTTTTATAGAAACTTTCGGCTGCACCGCAAATACCGGTGACACAATGGAAATGCGAGCGATACTAAGAAATGCCGGTCATGAGATAGTAGAAGAAAGTGAAGCGGATATTGTTATAGTGAATACATGCACAGTAACGAAAAGAACAGAGTTAAATGTGATAAAGAGACTGAATGAGTTAAAGGAGCGTGGTAAGGGGGTAGTTGTGGCTGGTTGCATGGCGGCGGCACAGCCAGAACTGGTAAAAAGCATTTTAGGTGCTGATGTAGCAATGGTGACGCCCCGAGATATTCAAGCTAGTGAAAAGCAACGGCTTGAGTTCGATGGTGTTATTGCGGTGATTACAATAGCACAGGGTTGCATAGGGAAATGCACTTATTGTATCGTAAAACAAGCGCGGGGCGAGCTGAAAAGCTACAAGCCGGAAAAGATATGCGAGGCGGTTAAGAGTGCAGTGGAAAGCGGTGCGAACGAGATAAGGATAACATCGCAGGATTCTAGTGCATACGGTTGGGGCAGCACCGATATAAAACTACCGGCGTTGTTAGAACAGATAACATCCGTGGAAGGCGATTTTAGGATAAGAGTGGGTATGATGAATCCATTCACGCTGATGCCTATCCTGGACGAACTCCTTGAGGCGTTCAATACCGAAAAAATCTTCAAATTCTTTCACGTGCCTGTGCAATCGGGCTCTGACCGGGTACTGAGAGATATGAGAAGGAATTACAAAGTCGCTGATTTCGTTGAGATTGTAACAAACATAAGGGCGCGATTCAGACAGAGCACAATATCCACAGATTTTATCATTGGTTTTCCAACCGAGACGGAAGAGGATTTCTTCGCATCACTAAATTTAATGGAGGAAATAAAGCCTGAAAAAGTGAACATAACGCGGTTCTCACCAAGGCCCGGGACAGAAGCATCAAAGTTAACGGACTTGTTGGAACGGGAGAAGAAGCGAAGGTCGAGAATATTCTCTACCGGTTATCACAATATTGTGTTCGCGAAGAACAAGGAATTAGAAGGGGCAGAACTACCGGTTTTAGTAACGGAGACGGGAAAAAAGGGAGGCGTAATAGCTCGTGACTCGGCGTATAGGGCGATAGTACTAAAAGATGATTTGCCGCTCGGAGCTCGTTATAATGTAAGGGTAAAGGAGGCAAAGAGCACTTATTTAGTGGCTGATATTTTACATCATTCGTTCAGAACTTCACCATCTGTGCATGCGGCACACCATCCACAAAGATTACATTAGCATAGTCGATAAAATTATTGTCTACTGCGCATTTAATTGCCCTTTTACCTACCAGATTCGCTATTGTTGCGTGCTTCAAAGAAGCTATCACTTCTCTTTCGGTCGCTTCGTCACCTTTATAAAAACCTTCCGTGATTTTTAGATTCAGATCGCCATCAACAAAACGTTTACCTATCAATTCCATATCGCAGACTGCCACCATTAGCCCGGAGTCAAGAGTATGTTCCTTAATATACATCTTTTTTTGCTTGTTCACGCATAATAAAATAAAAGGTAAATAAGTTATTATAAAAATATTAATCTAATACTATAGATAATAGCCAAATAGGGAGCAGCTAAATGTACGCTCATATCAGGTATACGGTATTTGGTTATACCCAATTAAGAAAAGGGCTCGTAGCTTAGCCTGGTTGGAGCGCTCGGCTGATAACCGAGAGGTCTGGAGTTCAAATCTCCGCGGGCCCATAAATAAAACTTTCTTAAGAAGAAAGTTTTATCAAAGAAAACATTAAAAAATAAAAGCGGGGAAGAAAAATGGGGATTGAGACAAGAGTAATTTTAATCTCGCCTGATTCTGAGATAACACCAGAACAATTGAAGAGTAGGCTTTTGGCTTTGATTAGCGAAGATAAAAGCATGGCCGGCTCAGACGTCAGGGTAAAAGAGACATGTTTTGGCGCTTTAATAGAAGGAGAAGGGCAGACACTAAGAGAGATTGTGGAAGAGGTAAGGAAAATAGATAAAAATGGCATCTTTTCTAAACCTCGAGGGTTTCCAATCGGCGATCCAAGGATATGTAGAGCGACAAGAAAAGGTGGACCTCGACCGGGTTTTCACCAGTTAGAACTCGAATCCCAGTTGCTACCTAAGGTAAGAAAGGCATTGGATAAGATATAAAATAAAGAAAGCAAATAGAATCAATACAAATGAGGATAAGATAACATGATGAATGTGGGTGAAGCATTGATAGGGGATGGAGAAGAAATTGCGCATATTGATTTGATGATAGGGGACAAATCGGGACCGGTAGGTATGGCATTCACAAACGCCTTGAGTCAAATGTCTGCTGGGCACACACCGCTATTTGCAGTGATAAGGCCGAATTTACCGGTTAAGCCATCTACGGTAGTTGTGCCGAAGGTTACGGTGCGGAACATGAAAGAGGCAGAGAAGGTATTTGGCCCTGCGCAGAGTGCAATAGCAAAAGCGGTTGCTGATTCGGTGGAGGAGGGCGTGATACCAGAGGATAAGGCAGAGGAACTCGTGGTGATTGTAAGTGTGTTCCTGCATCCTCATGCGGATGATTATAATAAGATATATCGTTACAATTATGGCGCTACAAAGTTGGCTTTAAAACGGGCTATGGATGGGTTCCCGGATATAAAGAAAGTGCTATATGAAAAGGACCGGTCGCGGCATCCTTCGCTGGGTATGAAAGTGACAAAGTTATGGGATCCTCCTTATCTTCAGGTCGCTCTGGACATCCCGAACTGGGGGCATATGGGGCGTGTGGTGAAGGATCTGCCGAGTAATGACCATCTTATTATAGAGGCGGGCACGCCATTGATAAAGCGATACGGAGTGGACATAGTGGCGAAGATAAAAGAGATAAAGCCCGACACGTTCGTGATTGCCGATTTGAAAACGCTCGATACCGGCAACTTGGAGGTACGGATGGTTTCGGATGCGGGTGCAGATGCCGTGGTGATCTCGGGGTTAGCGCCACTTCGGACGATGGAGAAGGCGATAGAGGAGGCAAGGAAGACCGGTATTTACTCGTCTCTGGATATGTTAAATGTTAAAAAACCGCTAGATGTGCTTAAAGAATTAAGTGTAGGTGGGATGATGCCGGACGTGGTCGAGTTGCATCGTGCAATAGATGTAGAACTAGAAGAGAGGCATGCCTGGGGTGATATGGCGGAGATAAAGCGAATAGGTGGTAAGATGCTGGTGGCGGTTGCAGGTGGTATAAAGGAAGATACTGCACCGGAAGCGATAAAAGGTGGTGCGGACATAATAATTGTAGGGAGAGGAATAACAAATTCGAAGGATGTAGAAGGCGTGAGCAGAAGGTTCCTGCGGTTGTTGAAGGAGGAGATAGATCAATACCGTGTAATGACGGACTTCTAAATTAAATGTAGTGCCCATAGACCTGCTGCAGAGCAGACATGCGTGCATGCAGCAGGAGTGGGTCTATTGTTTGCATTTTGCAATTACGCCATAGCTTAGTGGGCAGTAGATATAGCCAGTCAACCATTCCGAACCGGCGGGAAAAAGTGGCTAATTTGATGTCAAATCCAAAAATAAGCCGAATTTATTCTGCTAAAAGTAATAGTGGACATGCTTATGACACACACAAAACCAAAAAGTTTTTATACTCTAAATATTTTGTAGCTCTATTATGAAATTATCTGTGGGCCTCGTTATATCGTGGATACTGAAGGCACTTATGGTACTATTGATACTTATGGCTGTCGTGAGAGGGATGGGGAGCTGGATCTTTGGCGGTATTATTGCCCTAATTCTTTGTATGATACCAACAATTATAAACTGGAAGTGGAAGGATACCGTGCCGGTGGCAATTGATATTTTGGTTACACTTGCGTTATTGATACATATTGGTGGCGAGGTTACTGCCGCATATTTCATAATGCCGCATTATGATACGGTTGCGCATTTTACTTCTTCTCTTCTTATTGCCTGTATTGCATTTGTCGCTATTTATGCCTTAGATAGATACTGGGGCGGACTCTCGATGGACATATATGTTATGGCTTTCTTCGTTGTCATAATGGCGATGGCGATAGGTGTAACCTGGGAATTCATGGAGTGGGGATCAGATCTATACACCGGAAGTTGGGCACAAAGGGGTAATCAAGACACAATGGGCGACCTGCTTATTGATACGCTAGGCGGAATAGTTATGGCTATAATAGGTGTACTGCTAGTAAAAAGAGGCGAGATGGGCAAGGCGACAGAAGGCATAGGTAAACTGATTGAGTCAACGGGACAAAAGAAGAAAGAGTGATTAATTAATAGCAGAAAAAATTTCAAAGGGAGTAATTATTATGGAAAAGAGGAAAACGATTGTTTTTGCGGCAATTGCAATGGCGATCTTAGTGACGGCAATGTCCCTGGGGTGCGTAGAAGGGCCTGGGAGAGATGTGGAAGACCTGAAAGATATGGGAAAAGATCTGGAAGAAATGGAAAAAGCAGAACAGATGAGTTTTGACGAAGCAATAGCGGATATCGAAGCGGATAAAAACGAGACCGTTGCTGGTTTTGACAAATCAATAGCGGTAATTGAAGCGACTAAAGATGAGACTGCTAAGGCTTATGACAACTTAATTGATGGACTTATTGTGGTTAAAGATGATCTTGAAAACCGTGGTGTTGATATTGATGAAATAAAAGCGTGTAAGCAGGTTGAGAATATAAAACGGGAATACAAAAGAGCTATACTGCAAATAGATCGAAATGTCGAAGTGGCTGAAGAGGAAATCAACGCGGTAGCCACAGGGTGTAGTGGCCAAACAGAAAGCGTAGTCGAAGAG
>JAYEJE010000254.1:0-5763 GCA_034660415.1 Methanobacteriota archaeon
TCATTGATAAACAGTTGTCTGTCCGATTTGTCCACCAACCTTTTCCACTCTTCCTGGTTCATCTACATCTCCTATATATAGTCATATAATATGTTAGGAACCAGAGGTCATATGACACAAAGGGTAAATTGCCATATGAGAGTGAAGAGGAGAAATAGTCACTATATTTACTATTGGGCCAAATGTACCATCCTCGAAGAGGAAGGGGGTACCCCGAATGGGCGCCGAGCGAAAGCGAAGGCGTCTGGCCCTATTTAGTATAACAGCGTGTTTACAGTTCTATCCCATCATCCGAATGCCTTTGACACTTCACAAACACACAAGGCGTTAAGCAAAATGCTTGATTCCCGCTTGAAAGAATAAAAATATTTGAAAAGCGTTTATTTACATTTATAATACTAAGGCGGGTGATGAACACAAATGTTAGCGAAAGGGATAATCCCATGTTTTGACTGCGATTTTGGCGTGCCCTGAGTACTTCATCTTTCCATACCACCCCTATTCAATTCCTTCTTCGCATTCGCCATTAATTCATCCAAACGTCCCAATAGCGTTGCCATCTCCGTTAATTCCTCGTCTGTAATCATATAATACTCATGAGCGATTAAATTTCTCAGGAAGATCAGTCTTTTAAAGCTTTCTAAAGTCTTTTTACTTATCATCTTTGCGTTATAAAGCAGTTCGAATATCTCCCTATATCTGGACGGGAATCCGAGATTCTTCTCTGAAACGATCAATTCGCCAAGTTCTATTGCAGAATTTACAGCTTGAAAGCACTCCATTGCAAGCGTATTAAAAACAAAGTAGTCAGATATGTTCTGCACCATTAGTTCTTTCGCCTTATCCTTATGTCGCTCTATCCGCGATATAAGGGATGCCCATCTAATCATGCCAGTATCCTCCTGCTCATTCGCTCATATAAGTAAGACATATCCAAATATTCCCTTAATATTTCACTTTTCATCTTTTGGAAATATTCATCATCACGCATAAACAGGATCTTTCCGTATTTGATTACCTCGAACTGGATATATAAAGGTAGTCGTGAAAAAGGAACAACATCAAAAATATTCGATGAAAAACAGGACATTTCCGCTTCTAGGGACTTATTCGGGTCCTTAAGCATAACTGCAATATCTATATCGGAAATTGGTTTCGTTTTGCCCTTTGCATAAGAACCAAATAAAATTATCACCATTACTTCTGAATACTTCTTTAAATCCACTACAAGTCCTTCTATCTCACGTTTCATAACTCAAGCTCCAGAGTTACTCCCCTTAAGAATTATTAAGACACGCGACAAATATAAACTTATTAATAAGAAGATGAAAACAAAATGCTAGCGAAACGGATAATCCCCTGTTTGGACTGTGACTTCGGCGTGCCCGGTGGTAGAGTAGTAAAAGGAATAGAATTCAAGCAGATAAGATACGCGGGTATCCCCTGGGATCTTGCAGCAGAATATGATGAGCAAGGCGCAGACGAACTTGTCTTTCTGGACATCACCGCGTCACATGAAAGAAGAGAGACGATGGCGCATGTAATAGAAAAGACCGCGAGTAACGTGTTTATGCCTCTTACAGTGGGTGGCGGTATTCACAGCTTAGAGGATGCGAGACGAGCATTCAACGCAGGTGCGGATAAGGTCTCTGTGAACACAGCAGCACTGAAGAACCCCGAACTGGTGAACGAACTTGCGAGACGGTTTGGCAGTCAGGCGTGTATGGTTGCAATAGATGCGAAGAGACGATATGTGCGAAGTGAAGATGAGACGCGGGAGATAATAGAAACGAAAGAAGGCAAATGCTGGTTTGAATGCTCCTTCTACGGCGGTCGGAAGTTTACAGGTGTGGACGCGCTAAAATGGGCGATTGAAGTAGAGGAAAGAGGCGCAGGTGAAATAATGCTCACGAGTATGGACCGAGACGGGACAAAAGACGGTTTTGATCTGGAATTAACGAGTGCGATTTGCGACCGAGTAAATATACCTGTAATAGCATCTGGTGGTTGTGGGCTGCCAGAGCATATAAAGGACGTATTCAAGTTCACGGACGCTTCAGCAGCACTTGCCGCTTCCATATTCCACTACAAGGAATACACAATTCGTGAAGTGAAACAGTATTTGAAGGATAATGGTATTCACGTTAGGTTGTAAGAGCCGGGTATTTGTATGGAACCACGAGATTACACAAGATTAACACAAGAACTTGGGATTGTTATGGTATAAAATAGTTACCAGTGTACAGAAACAGAAACTATGTTATTATTCTTTTTCTCGTGAAAATCCGTGTAATCTTGTGGTTATAAAAAGGAGCTAAACAAATACCATTCCGACACCCCCCTCTTAGATACTCAACTTAACTACACCCTCATACACTTCTTCCGCAGGACCCATAAGATAAGCGCCTTCCTCTTTTAGTTCCACTACCAAATCGCCACCTTTCGTGTGCACTATAACAGGTTCATTTAGATTCACATACCCAAGCTTATTTAATGTAAGCACAGATGCTGTTGACCCGGTGCCACACGATAACGTCTCCCCTACTCCTCGCTCATACGTCCTCACGCTTATCTCTCTTTTAGCGTTACACACTACAAAATCAACATTAGTCTTGTTAGAGAACGCCTTATGAGATTCTATTGCTTTTCCCACCTCATCAACCTCCAGCCCATCAAAGGAGTCAACAATGACAACTGCGTGTGGATTGCCAAGACTCAAGGCGGTCAGTTTAATCTCACCTATTTCATCATTCACAAAAAGCATTTGCTCTATTATATTAAACTCCGACACACCCATAAAAACCCGGATAGAAGTTACGACACCCTTTTCATCCACTTCCACTTCTGGAACAATCAACCCGGCTAACGTCTCTACTTTCATTCTCCTATTTTGCACTACTCCTCTTTCGTACACATATTTGGCAAAGCATCGCATTCCGTTTCCGCACATCTCTGCCTCAGAACCGTCGGCATTGAAAACCTGCATCCGCACGTCGTACGAACCCGTAGTAGGTATACAAAGGACTAATACGCCATCTGCACCTACTGAGAATCCGCGTTGGCATATATATCCGGCGAGTTCGCCCTTCTTCTGCTCTGGTATTCCCACTTCTCGGTTGTCAATCAGTATGAAATCATTACCACAGCCTTGCATCTTCGTGAATTTAAGTTCCGTCATTGCACTCTATTTCGCCTCACACTATATGTTCAGCCCTTTTATCCGTTTACATGCTTCTATTATCCGTTCCTCTATTACACAAAGAGAAAATCGAACGAACCCCTCTCCCGCCTCACCGAATCCTATCCCCGGCGTTACAACTACGCCCGTACGCTCCAGCAAGAACATGGAGAACTGAATAGACGAGAATCCCGAAGGAACCTTTGCCCAGATATAGAATGTGGCTTTTGGCGTTTCCAACTCTATCCCGCTGGATCTCAATCCATCAGCTAATAGGTCCCGCCTTTTTTTATATATCGCTACGTTCTGGTTTATACAATCTTGTGGCCCTGTTAGCGCCGCTATACCTGCCATCTGGACCGCCTGGAAAGCACCTGAATCAACATTAGTCTTCACAAGCTTCAGACCGTTTATTATTTCCGAATTCCCAACTACGAAACCGATTCGCCACCCAGTCATGTTATATGTCTTAGATAGCGAACCAAACTCGACACCAACATCCCTTGCACTATCAACGGCCAAAAAACTCGGCGCTTCATAGTCATCGAACGTAAGCTCAGAGTAGGGGTTATCATGCAGTATGATGATCTCGTAGTCGTGCGCGAAATCCACCATCTCTTTAAAGAATGATTTTTCGGCAGTTGCAGCAGTGGGATTATTCGGGTAATTCAAGAACATGATTTTTGCTCTTCTCGCTATTCCTTTGTCTATACGTTCTAAATCAGGCTTAAATCCATGCTCTTCTGTTAACGGTACAGAATAAGGTGTTGAATTTGCCATTATCGTTGCATTATTGTATACAGGGTATGCAGGATCCGGAACGAGGGCAATATCGCCGGGATTTAAAAATGCGAATGCCGAATGCGCTATCCCTTCCTTTGACCCTATCAACGTTAGAACTTCATCCTCCGCATCCAACTTAATGTGCTTTCTCTGCTTATACCATGTCGCTACAGCTTCACGGAACGATAGCATTCCTTCGTAAGACGGGTACCGGTGATTTGAAGGGTCTTTTGCAGCGTTACAAACCGCTTCTACTATGTGCGGTGGCGTCGGCAAGTCAGGATCGCCGATACCAAAGTCTATTATATCTACTCCCTTCTTCTCCGTTTCCCTTTTCCGCTCATCTATTTCCGCAAATAGATATGGGGGCAGCGAACTTATTCCCTTTGCATACATTTTTTAACTCCTGTTTTTCTTTTAGCACAAACCTTTTCTTAGAAAGAAAAGCTTTACCAAAAGAACTTATCTGTTTTTCTTTTAGCACAGGCTAAATTTTCTTTTTTGTAAAAAGAAAATTTTAACATGGCTCTATCGTGGATGGCGGCTTAGAAGAAATCGCATAGGTTACCCACGTTACACCTTTAACTTCATTTGTTATTCGCCTGCTCATGCTCTCTAGCACTTCATATGGCAGCTTCACGAAATCAGCCGTCATCGCCTCCTTGGACTCAACCACCCTTATCGTAACGATTCTGCCTAAGCTTCTCGCATCACCGAGTACACCGGTAGCGACGTCATCGCCCACTATTGCAAATGCCTGCCACACTTTGTCATACCATCCTTTATTCTTCAATTCCGCCTCTACAATGTCCGATGCTTCACGACATATCCGTAGTTTATCCTCTGTAACTTCACCAATTACACGAGCTGCAAGACCTGGACCAGGAAAGGGATGCTGGTCCACTATCTGCGGAGGCATACCGAGTTCCTTCGCCACTTCACGCACTTCATCCTTATACAAATCTGTAATTGGCTCTACCAGCTTCAGTTCCAGCTTCTCCGGAAGCCCGCCCACGTTATGATGCGATTTTATTCGTGATGTCTTTTGCGAGCTTGCCCCCGCACTCTCTATCCTATCAGGATATATAGTGCCTTGAGCGAGGAAATCTACGTTACCAAGCTTATTCGCCTCTTCCTCAAAGATATTTATGAACTGTTCGCCTATCACCATCCGCTTCGCTTCGGCGTCCTTAACGTCCCGCAAACCATTCAAAAAACGCTCTTTCGCATCTACAAATACCAGTTTCATATTGAAGTTATTCTCGAACGTATTTATAACCGTTTCCTTTTCGCCTTCTCGCAGTAGTCCATTATCAACGAAGATGCACGTGAGTCTATCACCTATGGCTTTATTAACGAGCAATGCCGTAGTAGAAGAGTCTATTCCACCACTTAGTCCACATATCACACACCCCTCAGCTCCTACCTCTCTCTTTATTGCTTCTATTTTATCGGTAATAAAGGATTCAATCGCCCAATTGCGCTCGCAGCCGCAGATCTTATACAAGAAGTTCCACAGTATTTTCTCGCCCTTATCCGTATGGTGAACCTCCGGATGGAATTGAACGCCATAATTATTGGCGATGCAAAATGCCGCAACGGGCGTATTCATCGTATGGCCTATTATATCAGCACCATCAAATTGCTCTATCACGTCGCCATGAGACATCCACACGTTTATCCTTCCGTTCTCACTTCCACGCTCAGTTAACCCCTCAAACAGGGCACAATCTTTAAATATCAGTTCAGCCCTCCCAAATTCGCTTTTCATGCCTTCGCCTACCACGCCACCTTTTGTATAT
>JAYEJE010000255.1:0-5719 GCA_034660415.1 Methanobacteriota archaeon
ATTCGCGTCTGGATCAGCAGCCAGAACAACAGTATCCGCGGGATTTCCGGATGTTGAGTTGATCGTTAGAGATTTATTCACAATTACATTCGCTCTGTACTTGCCGGGATCAACGCTAATTACATGTCCATTTAACGTCTCAGGATCATCTATTGCAGCTTGAATTGTTACAAAGTCTTCGCCTGTGTTGAGAGTATGGACTTTCGTAATAGGCTTTAATATATGTATCGTAAAATTAGAGATTGTATTATTCTCCATGTCCTTGCTAATTACTGTCCCCATATGGTCATATGGACGAAGTACAGCATTAACGCCCGGTATAAAAGCTGGCATCGTGCTCATTAGAATTGCAATCACCACAAAACAACTCAGAACTTTCCACAATATCTTCATTCTGTTATCCCCTCTCCCAAAGCTAAGATTTTAGCCAAGCTAAACTAAATGAGACAATAAAGATAAAAGGGTAATTGTAGTTAAATATTTAAAACTTTAGATTACCCCCCCACAATTATAGCAGGGAAACTATCACACGGAGTACTTTTTTATACACCCACCCCAAAATAAACATAATGTAATGTTAAGACTAAAAGAAGGCGAACTCGTGCATCTGCTAGACAAAAAGGGTAGAAGATACCCTATCTTGTTGAAAGCAGGTTCCTCTTTCACTTTCACCCGAGGCACGATTTTACATGATTCCATAATTGGATTGGAAGAAGGAAGTGTTGTAATATCGCCCTACAAGGAACAGCTTCTGGTACTCAGGCCAACTTTAGCCGAATATCTATCACGGATGAAGAAAGGTTCGCAGATAATCTACCCCAAGGACATAGGTGCCATTCTGATGCTTGCCGACATATTCCCGGGTGCGAAGGTGTTAGAGGCGGGAACCGGTTCAGGAGCACTTACGATAGCGTTGTTACGTGCTGTGGGCAGGGACGGGAAAGTGACTTCGTATGAAAGGCGGAATGAATTCGCAGCGATTGCAAACAGCAACATAGAAACTTTCTTCGAGCAGGTAGGGATTGCTGGAAAACCGGGAACCTGGGAATTAAAGGAGCGGGACATCTATGAAGGGATAGAAGAAAGCGATTTGGATAGAATATTATTGGACCTCAAAGAGCCCTGGAGAGCGTTAATGCACGTAGAACAATCGCTTAGAAACGGTGGAATACTCCTTTGCTATAATCCCACTGTACTGCAGATCTTCAAGCTATCGAAACGGTTGGAAACGAAATATGGGCAAAGCTTTCGTATGATGGGTATTTATGAGCTTAGCATGAGGGAATGGGAGATAAAGGGAAGAAGCATGCGACCAGAGCATAAAATGATTGCTCATACAGGGTTTATCTTTGTAGCGCGGAAGTGTTCTACCACAACGTGAAAGCTATTGTAAACATCTTCTTTTAGCTCGGTTAAGCTGGTAGAAAAGAACAAATGACTTTTGCATGCGCAATCCGAGCATCCGAAGTTTTTTATGTTTTTTAAGTGCAAGTTCGCAGCTATTTCGCATTCTTTCCGCTCGACCGTTTCTGCGAATACAACTTCTCTTATTTCTACCTCCGGGCTCGCTAAGAAGTAATCAATATGCCAGTGCATTTTCTTGCGCGTCACACGCAAGTGTCTACCTACTCTTTGCTCCAATCCTGAAAGAGCGGAGCCAACATAGGCATAAAAACCTTTTTTGAACTCTATACCTCCCATTTTACCTATCTCTACCAGACTATCGGCATGGTTTTCTATTATTAGCACGTAGATGCCTTTCATTTGTTCGTTTGTCCTATTTGGATACAGGAGGGGATAATATCAAGAAAATAAATTATTGACACAGATTTCCTAACGCCGATTGACACAGATGATAAAGATCAACAATGTCAAACTTATATAAGTCCGCGTAAATCAGTGTAAATCAGTGTCTTTAATAGAATGTAGTTATACTTTATATATAATTAAAAAGTAGAAAAAAGACAAGTAGAGGGTTGAAATGGATATATCAAAAGAGAAGAAGGTAAGAGAGGTGATGACGCGAGGTGTTATTACTGTAGCGCACGACACGCCCGTGAATGAAATTGTCAAAATCCTGGTGAGGAAGGACATATCCGGCATTGCGGTAACTGCGCCCGATAACGAGGCAGTGGGTGTTATATCAGAGATAGACATCATAAAATTCATGGATAAGGATTGGAGCATCTTAACGGCAGAAGATGTTATGTCCCACTTCGTGAGGGCAATAGACCCGGAAACAACGCTAAGGAAAGCCGCAGATACTATGAAGGAGTTGAACATACATAGATTATTAGTACTCTCTCTAAGTCCCGCTCCAGGCGTACCCATAGGGATATTATCTGCGAGTGATATACTGAGAGCGATTGTCAAGTGAAAAGATTAATTTAATCAGAATGGATAGATAATTATATGGACAAGTGGAAAGGGTACGTAGGGCGAATAGAAAGGTTAAAGCGCAGGAAAAACGCAATAATTTTAGCTCATAACTACCAGAGGGCAGAAGTTCAGGATATAGCGGAGTTTGTTGCTGATTCCTTAGAGCTTGCGAGGAAGGCGGTAGATACGACCTCAGATATTATAATCTTCTGCGGCGTTGATTTCATGGCAGAAACCGCTGCGATACTGAATCCGGATAAAAAAGTATTTATTCCGGATCCCGGTGCGATATGCCCAATGGCACAGCAATTACCGGCAGATGATTTGCGTGTAGCAAAGCGAGAGCATCCGGACGCCGAGGTTGTGCTCTACGTAAACACACTTGCAGAAAGTAAGGTGCTCGCTGACTGCATCTGCACCTCTGCAAATGCTCAGGAGATAGTTAGGGCTATGGACACATCCACTATCCTCTTTGGTCCAGACCACAATTTAGCATATCACGCACAAAAGGCAACCACAAAGCGGATTATTCCGGTGCCCGAACATGGGCTCTGCCCATCACATCATCAGATAGTATTAGAGGATTTGATGAATGCTAAGGAAGCGCACCCAGAAGCTAAAATCGCCGTTCATCCCGAGTGCATCCCCGAAGTTCAAGACAGCGCAGATTACATCGCTTCAACGAGTGGCATGGTGAAAATTTGCAATGCTGTTGCGGATACGGAATTCTTAATCGGCACAGAAATCGGGCTACTGCATCGGCTCAAGAAGGAATTGCCGGGAAAGAAATTTTATCCCATCTCCAATACCGCAGTCTGTCCGCAGATGAAGATACACACTTTGGCGAAGATAGAAGCGGCATTAGAGAATGAGAAGCCCGAAGTTGTTGTTAAGAAAGAAATTATGGATAAGGCGAGGAAACCTATTGAGCGGATGCTCGAAATATCAAAATAAACACATTCTTTTTCATCGTAACTCGTCCCGCGCTATCACCTGTCTCTGTATTTCCGAGGTGCCAACAGCAATGCTAAGTATCTTCGCATCTCGATAATACCGTTCCGCAGGGCATTCCTTCGTGCAGCCATAGCCGCCGTGTATTTGCACTGCGTTTGTAGCGGCTCTTTGCGCAACTTCTGAGGCATAGAGCTTAGCAATTGAAGCATATTTTGTGATCTTCTCGCCTTTATCCGCGAGATGAGCCGCTTTGTAGGTGAGTAATCTCGCTGCTTCTACTTCCACAGCCATGTCTGCGAGCATAAATTGAACTGCCTGGAAATTAGCAATTGGTTGTGATGATTGTCTTCGCTCTTTTGCATACTTCTTGGAGATGTCCAGGCAAGCTTGAGTAATGCCGACCCCAACGCTACTCATTGCTATTCTATCCCTGTCCAGAGTACCCATCGCTATTTTGAATCCGTCGCCTTCGCGGCCAAGCAAGTTCTCCTCGGGAACTCTACAATCATTGAACTTCAACCCGCCAACAATACAACTACGCATACCCAGCATATCGTTGATGCCCGCAAAAGAGAATCCTTTTGTCCCTTTCTCCACGATGAAAGCACTCATCCCACCCCTTTTTTTGCCCTTATCTGTATATGCAAAAACAATGTATATATCAGCAACAGAGGTATTCGTGATATACGCCTTTCTACCGTTCAGCAGATATTCATCACCTTCATGAACAGCATTTGTACCAATAGCGGTGGGATCGGAACCTGCACTGGGCTCGGTTAAAGCGAAGGCACCCAACTTCGTACCTTCACACAGGGGCCTGAGATATTTCTGCTTCTGCTCCTCTGTACCTGCGTAGTAGATGGGGTATATCGTGATGAGCCCTGCAGAGCTTAGAAAACCAATGCTTGCACTTGCTCTTGAAAGCTCTTCGACCACAGCTACATAGCTCGCCATCGTAGCACTTGCACCGCCGTATTCTCGTGGAAAAGGAATACCATAAAGTTTTAGCTCGGCCATCCTATTCACTAAATCTCGCGGGAACTTCCCTTTTTTGTCTATCTCGGCCGCTCTTGGCATTATCTCTATCTCTGCAAACTGCCTCGCTATGCGCTGAAACGCCTTCTCACTCTCTTTTAATTCAAATTCCATTCCCATCACCACAAACCGTTCATTAATAAATAAAGAAAGCTTTACCAAAGAAATCTTTTATTAAGGGTGCATATAAATAAAGAAAGAAAGTGAAGATAAAAAAGTTAGCGAGTGTAAGTTATCAGAGGGGTAAGCAACCGTTAAACCCAATCAAAAGAAGGAGGAAAAGAAACTGACTAAGCCTTCGGTGAACATAGGAATGGTAGGACACGTAGATCATGGTAAGACGACCTTAGTGAACGCTCTGTCTGGCGAATGGACTGACAGACACAGCGAAGAGGTCAAGAGAGGTATATCAATAAGACTAGGCTATGCAGACGCTACATTCAGGCGATGCCCGGCTTGTAACGAGCCGGATTGCTACACAGTGGAAGAGATATGCAAGCTTTGTGGCTCGAAGACGGAAGAGCTGCGAACTGTTTCTTTTGTTGACTCTCCGGGGCATGAAGCGTTAATGGCGACGATGCTAAGCGGTGCAGCGATAATGGATGGTGCTGTTCTTCTTATTGCTGCTACCGAGCCATGTCCCCAACCACAGACAAAGGAGCACCTGATGGCGCTAAACGTAATAGGCATAGATAAAATCGTAATCGCGCAGAATAAAATAGACCTCGTTTCGCGTGAAGAGGCGATAGAGCATTATACACAAATAAAGGAGTTTTTAAAGGGTACAATAGCGGAAAATGCACCTATTGTGCCTATCGCGGCACAGCAATCAGCAAATGTTGATGTGCTGATACAGGCTATAGAAAAAACTATACCAACACCGCAACGTTCCTTTGATATAGCACCGAGGATGCATATTGCACGTTCCTTCGATGTGAATAAGCCCGGAACGCCAATAAAAGCCTTAAAGGGTGGTGTAATCGGCGGTTCTCTACTTCAGGGTAGGTTGAGTGCAGATGACAAATTAGAAATAAAACCTGGAAGAAAAGTGTCAACTAAAGGCAAAGAAGAGTGGATACCAATAGAAACTGAGATAACCTCGATAATAGTGGGTGGCGATCAAGTGAAAGAGGTGACTCCGGGTGGATTAATCGGCATCGGCACAAAGTTGGACCCGGGCATGACGAGGGAGGACACTTTGGTGGGTCAGTATGTAGGTAATCCGGGCTCTTTGCCACCAACATGGAATGAACTCAGTATAAAATTTCATCTTTTGAAACGCGTTGTTGGTGTAGCAAAGGAGGTGGAGGTTAAGGCGATTAAAGTGCGCGAGTATGTAATGCTGAGTATC
>JAYEJE010000256.1:0-5635 GCA_034660415.1 Methanobacteriota archaeon
GAACATATAGTAGTATCGGAAAAGCTGGGTATGAGCGGCAGTGTGGACAAACTGATAAGGGCAGATGAAGAGGTTATACCGTGCGTGATAAAAACGGGCAAATGCCCCGAGTTCAGTGTATGGCGAAGCGAGAGAGTGCAATTGGCGGCATATGCGATGCTCATAGAAGAAGAATTTGAAACAACAGTAAAGCGTGGTTTTGTGGAATATATAAGAACTGCTGAGTTCCGCGAATCACGGATAAGAAAGAAGGATAGAGCGCTTGCATTGCAGATATTGAAACGAGTGAAGCGGATAAAACGCGGTGCTTTCCCGGAGAAAGGGGTGCATGCACCCTGTGATACATGTTCCTTTATTGAAAGGTGTGAAACGCGAAAGACACTGCTTTCAAAGTTGTTAGGGAATTGAGATTCTTCTGGTCTTTTGTGTTTACTCGAAAATAAGTTCTTACAGAAAGACAAATGCACAGAAAAGAACAGATAAGAGGAAATGTGAAAAGGTTATTGGCGGAATTACCGAAAGAGGTAGTATTAGAGGCCGCAGCAAAGACACGCACTACAGAAGAGATTATGGCGGCGATTGAAGCCGGGATAACGATAGTGGGAGAAAATTATATCCAGGAGGCAGAAAGGGCATTTAAGGTGATTGGTAGCGTGGTAAAGTGGCACTTTATTGGACATCTGCAAAGAAATAAAGTAAAGAATGCGGTGGATCTCTCCGACCTAATTGAGACGGTAGATTCTTTTTCTATCGCAGAGGAGATTAATGGAGTCAGTAGTAAAATAGGAAAGATAATGCCTATTCTGATTGAGGTAAACAGTGGAAGAGAACCGCAGAAATTTGGCGTTTTTCCGGAAGATGTAGAAGAGTTAGTGGTAAAAATATCCGCTCTCGCTTCGGTCAAAATAGTAGGGTTGATGACTATAGGACCCTACGAAGAAGACACAGAAAAATCACGCTTATATTTTAGAGAGACAAAAGAAATATTTGAGCGGATAAAAAAATCAGGCATACCCTCTGTGGATATGTGGTATCTTTCTATGGGGATGAGTGATTCATATAATGTCGCAATAGAAGAAGGCGCAAATATCGTCCGCGTTGGAACTGGAATATTTGGTCCTCGAGGGCGTGTTTGATTACAAAGGACAAGAAAGCATAAAATCCAACTAAAACTAGTTATAGACACAGATTAACGCAGATTAACACAGATTCTAAAGATCAATAACGTCAAACTTAATTAAATCAGTGTAAATCAGTGTAAATCTGTGTCCCAAATTTGATAGAAGGTAGTTATACTTTATATACAATAAAAAAAATGGAAGAGCGAGGCATAAGTAAACAGGAGCTGAAATCGTTTCTCAAAGAGCAAAAGCAGAAGGATCTGACTTACCGGAAAGTTTTGAGTTCTATGTGCACGTATCCGCACGAAATAGCGGTATATGCACATAACCTGTTCTTAGACTCGAATTTAGGTGATTCGGGGCTATTTCCAGGTACAAAAGAGATTGAAGACGAGTTGATACGGATGATCGGGGCGTTACTGGGCAATGAGAACGCACACGGCTATATTTCCACTGGTGGTACGGAATCGAATATACAGGCGATAAGAGCAATAAGAAACAGGAAAAGAAAGGCAGGACTGCAAGAGATGAACATAATCGTGCCGAAAACAGCGCATTTCTCATTTGATAAAATCGAGGATCTTTTAAGCTTGGAAGTAAAGAAAGCGGGATTAGACGATAAATTGAGAGTGGATGTGAATTTGGTAGAAGAATTGATAGATGATAATACGATAAGCATAGTGGGAATAGCGGGCACGACCGAATTTGGGCAGATAGACCCGATAAAGGAGCTTGCAGATATTGCCCATAATAGCGATATTTTTTTACACGTGGATGCCGCTTTTGGAGGTTTTGTAATTCCGTTTTTAGATGCTGAATACCAGTTCGATTTCTCACTTGACGCAGTATCATCCATTTCAGTAGACCCGCATAAGATGGGGATGAGCACGATCCCTGCAGGGTGTATCTTGTTCCGTGACGAGTCGTATTTAGCCGATTTAGCTGTGAATACACCTTATCTGACGACTAATGAGCAGTGCTCGCTGATAGGGACGAGAAGCGGCGCACCCGTCGCGGCTACTTACGCGGTTCTCAAATATCTTGGCAGAGACGGCTTGAGAGTGATTGTAGATGACTGCATGCAGCTAACGAGGATGTTAGTGCGCGGTGCAAAAGAGATGGGCATTTACCCGGTGATAGAGCCTGTTACGAACGTGGTAACGTTGCGTTTTCCTGATGTTGAACGGGTGGCGAAAGCATTAGAAGCAAGAGGATGGCGAGTTTCTACGACAAGAGCGCCAAAGGCGCTTCGGTT
This sequence comes from Methanobacteriota archaeon, assembly GCA_034660415.1. Lineage (GTDB taxonomy): Archaea > Halobacteriota > Syntropharchaeia > Alkanophagales > Methanospirareceae > Methanophaga. The sequence continues at coordinate 2,377 of JAYEJE010000256.1, forward strand.
AGTTATAATGCCGCATGTGACTGAAGATACGATAGAAATGTTTTTGAACGATTTGGAGAATGCGAAATGAAAAGTGCAAAAGTCAAAATTTAATGGATGGGTCAAGAAAATTAATTATTGACACAGATTAACGCAGATTAACGCAGAAGAAATCAAATTAGTGCAAATCTGTGTAAATCTGCGTCCTAAACTAAATTAAATAGTTAGAACTTGTACCTTATATACAATCAAAAAGGATAGCCGCAGAGGCCACAGAGCACACGGAGGAAAAATCTTTTTGTATTGTTATGTTTTATAGGTTTATGTGGTGATGAAAAAAATGGGGGAGAAGAAACATGGCAGTCTTCTTGTTGTGGGCGTTCATATAGGATTAAGATTTTCAGTTCCGCTTTACATACCGGTATGTGCCTTAGGTCATGGGTATATTTACTGAACGTGCAGAGAAAATGCGAAGAAATGTAATACTTATATTGCTGCTTTACGTGGTGATTTTATGTTATATATTCACGCCGGTAGTCATAGCGAATGCAAAAGGGTACGAAGTGACTCTTGTTTTACCGGATACGTGTGTAATAGGGACGGATTTGCTTATCAAAGGCACAGCTACTGGTGGAGACACCGTTGATATCGCAATTGGTGATACAATGGCTGCAGTTGATATACATATAGATAAAAACGGTAGATTCACTAAGAAAATCACACTCGATGTTGATACAATGGTTATTGTAATAAAAGCGTACGTAAATGGTTCAAAGGATCGAGATGGTAACCCCGTAGAAGTAAATGTAGGGGAGAAAATTCCAGAAGGTTTAGGGATATTAGATAACGGAAAAACTCAGGTAATAATGACTGAGCCAACGCTATCAGCAGAACAATCAACAAATTTCGTTGCTCGGAATGGTACATATTCAATAACAGGCATTGCACCAGGATTCGATTGTGTAGATATTGTAATTGTCGGTCCAAAAGGGAGTTATGGGGTTGGAACAGATGGTAGCTACGGGATTACCGTCTATTGTGTTCCCGTTTCTAAAACAGATTATACTTTTTCGAAGACAATAAATATTGACAAAAACGCGGATGAGGGGCGATATATTGCATTGATATTGAGTCCTGGACTCGATCAGGAATATGGATATGGGTGTTTTTTCATATATGATAAAAAGGTGGCAGAATGGGAGAAGAAGGAAGACCGCATTGCAGATCTTATTACCTCTGGTATATTCGATTTTAAGACACAACCAGAAGCTTGTGATTTATTAACGAGCAAAACAATTAATGCTACGGGCGGCGATGACCTTTCACAATCGTTCTCATTTATTGTTGGAAACGAGACAGAGGATTTTGTACCGCCGAAAACAAGCCTGGATGTAGCGCAATTAGCTAATATAGCTACAAAAGGCGATAACTATCAGGTCTCGGGGACTTGTTATGGCTCGAATATCGTGAGTATCGTTACAATCAGTCCAAAAGGTGGACCAGGAAATGGAACATGGGGTGTTGGACCGGGTTTTAATATATCTACCGTACTCATGAAAAACCATACTTTTTCAAAGATGTTTCCTCTGGATATGTGTGCTGATCTTGGCAGATATGAGGTATTAACATTAAGTCCTGGTAGGAATGGTATTTATGATGGAATTGGCACGAGTGATTTAGAGAAGGGAGTATTTAATGAATATGGTGGTTATGAGTCCTTAGCAAACTATAAAATACAAGAAGAACTCGTTGCTATAATTAGAGATGCAACAATTGATGCAGCGGGTAGCGATGACCTCATACAGGAACTACGATTGACAATTAAATCTCCTTATATCCTCTTAGAGGATATTGAAGACGTTCTAATAGGCAGCATACTTAAAATAAATGGCAAAACGAACAGAGAGCAGGGAACAAAAATTAGGATAACCTCAAGATCTGACAATGTGGCTTTACCCATGGCTATTGAAGAAGTTGAATGGCCAACACCGGATGAAGGTGTGTTCACAGCAACAATTGAGACCGCTGAAGCAGTTGTGGGAACTTATGTGGTTGAAGCAGAAGACGGGGTGAGCTATGACCGTGTAGATGTGAACATTGTTGAAACACTTCCAACGGTCATGCGGACATTACCAAATATGTCCCTTGGTATAGGCATAGCAGATCGGGCATATCCTCTTTTGAAACCCTCTCAAATTGAGACACCAACGCAAAGTCCAACTTCTACACCACATCCGGAGATTGAAAAGATAAATAATTCTATAAGTGATTTCATCGTCTTTCTCAAAAATGATATTAGATGGGCGATAAGTATCACCATTGCGATTTTCATATTACTGATTGGACTTGCAAATATCGGTAGGGAATACGAAAAGAAGAAAAAGGAACATCAAGAGCGATTAATAAATAAAAACTCTATGATCCAAGGGGACACCCCTGAGCATGAAGGGGATAAAATGTTTTTATATGAAAAAATAAAGCGAAAACTTAAAGAATTTGTAGTTTATATGAAAAACTATGTGCTTTCTTTAAGAATTTTGAGTTGGGTAATGTTAATACTCAGTATAATGGCTATTATCGATTATATCTTCTTATTCTTCGAAATACATTATGTTCACTTAGGAGTTCTTGTATCCGCTTTAGGAATAGCTGCGTCAATCTTGATATTTGAGAAGAAAAGAGTTGGTATCATTCTTGCTTTAGGTTGGTCGGCATTACAGTTCTTATCATTACAAATAGATTCATTTGGTTTTAATTTCATCCAATTTTTGGATTTGCGTTTTTATTTTAGTATCGATGGTGCGGATTTTGGAATAAATCTCTTTGCGATTGTATTATTCTGTTTATTCTTTATAAAAAGGCATGAATTGGATATTTAGCGTATATAATGTATAACTACCGCCTATTTAGTTTAGGACGCGGATTTACACTGATTTACACGGACTTATTCAAGTTTGACCTTGTTGATCATTATCATCTGTGTCAATCTGCGTTAATCTGTGTCAATAATTGATTTTAGTTTGTTCCCAGTTATTTAGCATATTTCCCACGCCGATAAAACCGGCGTTTCAAAACCTCCTTCTCCGATTCGATGATAAGCCCGATCAGGTGCTCATTCACGGCCCCTTCTTCTTTTAAAATTCCCTGTGCATCTTCCGGTTTAATCCCTTTACCCGCAAGTGTAATTAACGCAGCCTTACCGTAGTTAGAAACCAAGTCAGCCGATTTTATCGCATCTTTAACCACCCCTCCCTCTTTTTTACTCTTTACTTTCCGTATC
>JAYEJE010000257.1:0-5626 GCA_034660415.1 Methanobacteriota archaeon
CCGGAAGTTGTGAGTTGTGCATGAACGCTATACGGTAACATAGTTATGAGGTATTTTGTTAATTTTTATGATGAAATGGTAGTTGGGGGTTGCATCACTCCAGTGGAAACTACATCGGTTTTTGGAGGACCATTGGCTTCTATTCTTGAGCTTTATCGAGTCGCATCCAGAAAAGGATAAGTTCTGGGAATTGCATAAATCAATATGTGAAGCGCATGCGGAGCAGTTCAAGCATAAATTCTACCGTGTAGAATATATACTGAAACGACTCGAAACATGCAATTTATTTAAATTGAATAAGCGATCTAAAACGGAGTTTACGCTGGTTTTGGGTTCTGACGTGCCAAAGAAATTCGTTAAGACTGAGCTTGAAGAGATATTTGATGGGATGGGCTTTCGGGTAGAGATAAAAGAGGATTTCTCAAAGCTGAGGGTGAAGGTGTTGCAGGATTTAAATCGTTGAGCTAACCGTAGACTTATCAGAGTATTTCCTTTTCTGCTTTACTACTGTATTCTGTTTTTAATGGTCGCCATGATATTCTTGGAGTGACTTCACCTTTATATCACCTGACTTCACCATCTCTATTCCCACGACCGTTGCCATAGCAGCAGCGGTAGTAGTAATATACGGTATTTTGTGCTGGATAGCCGCTTTACGGATATCGCTATCGTCATATTTACCTCGCCTACCTGTCGGCGTATTGATTACCATCTGTATCCGACCATTATGGATTTCGTCAGTTATATTAGGGCGACATTCGTGCAGTTTTAGCGCCAAATCAGATTCTACTCCATTATTATCCAAAAACGTTTTCGTACCTCTTGTTGCAACTATCCGGAACCCTAATTCTTTAAGTCCAATTGCTACCTCAAGAATATCCTTTCTGTCGTTATCAGTAACAGAAATCAGCACTGTTCCTTCAGCAGGTAATTTCATACCCGCAGCTTCCTGCGCTTTGTAAAACGCCAACCCAAAAGAGGGTGCAATGCCCATCACTTCTCCCGTACTCTTCATCTCAGGTCCCAGCACAGGATCAACATCATGAAACATATTGAAAGGGAACACAGCTTCCTTCACACCGAAATAAGGTATTTCCTTTTTAACCATAACCTCCTTGAGCAGGTCTATCAACTTCTTACCTAACAGCACCTTCGTTGTTACTTTAGCTACCGGAACGCCAGTAACCTTACTCACTAACGGTACGGTACGAGAAGCGCGTGGATTTGCTTCCAGGATATAGACCTTCCCCTCGGCTATTGCGTATTGGATATTCATGAGTCCAACGATCTGGAGCGCATCGGCGATTTTCTTTGTATAGTCCCCTATTTCCGCAAGATTCCGTTTTGTAATATTACGCGGAGGAATTACACATGCGCTATCTCCTGAGTGTATCCCTGCAAGCTCTATATGTTCCATTACTGCGGCAATATACACGTCCTCGCCATCTGCGATGGCATCCACCTCTGTCTCGATAGCGTGCTCCAGGAATTTATCTATTAACATCGGATATTCGGGACTAACGTCGACCGCAGTTTTTGCATAATCCAGGAGCATCTTATCGTCATACACTATCTCCATGCCCCTTCCACCAAGCACAAAAGAAGGTCGTACCATCAAAGGGAATCCTATTTCCCGGCCAACCACAAGCGCCTCTTCTACTGACCGCGCGGTGCCGCTTTCCGGCTGTGGAATACCGAGCTTTGTTATCACTGCCTTGAATAGCTCTCGGTCCTCAGCCAAATGAATGCTATCCGGACTTGTGCCCAGAACCTTCACGCCCGCTTCATAAAGCTCTCTTGCTATATTAAGTGGTGTTTGTCCGCCAAACTGCACGATTACACCCTCTGGCTTCTCCTTATCGTAAATGCTTAATACGTCCTCTACAGTTAGAGGCTCGAAATAAAGTTTGTCGGAAGTGTCGTAATCTGTGGATACCGTTTCAGGGTTGCAATTGACCATTACCGACTCAAGCCCCTCTTCCCGTAATGCGAACGCAGCATGAACGCAGGTATAATCAAACTCTATGCCCTGACCTATGCGGTTAGGACCACCGCCTAAAATCATTACCTTGCGCTTGGGCGAGACAGTAACCGAATCGTCAGCATTGTAGGTTGAGTAATAGTAGGCGGCATCAGCACCGCTTACCGGCACAGGTGCATATGCTTCCTTCTTTCCTGCATTGAGACGCTGTGTACGTATCTGCTGTTCTGTCTTGCCCAGCAGTTGCGCGATGTATCTGTCCGAGAATCCGTTCTCCTTTGCACTTTTGAGCACGTCATCTGGCAGGTCCTTACCATAGAACTTCTTTAGCTCTTCCTCGAATTCTACCAGCTCTTGCATCTGGTTGATAAACCATCTACCGATTTTAGTGAGCTGATAAAGTTCCTCAACCGACATACCTTTGCGTAATGCTTCATAGATCAAGAAAATGCGCTCACTTGAAGGATATGCTAATTTCGTCTTGAGTTCGGGCAGCGAAAGCGCTGCAAAATCATTTACGCCGCCAATACCGTATCTCTTGGTCTCCAGAGAGCGAATAGCCTTTTGGAACGCCTCCTTAAAATTCTTACCGATGCTCATAACCTCACCCACGGCTTTCATCTGCGTCCCCAGTATGTCTTGCGTCTGTGGAAACTTCTCAAATGCCCATCTTGCGAATTTAACGACTACATAATCGCCACCGGGAGTATATTTGTCAAGTGTGCCTTCTTTCCAGTAGGGGAGTTCATCAAGGGTTATACCAGTAGCGAGTTTCGCTGATATACGCGCGATAGGGAAACCGGTAGCTTTTGATGCTAATGCTGAGGATCGCGAAGTGCGTGGGTTGATTTCAATAACCACCACTCTGCCATCTTCCGGGTTATGCGCAAATTGTACGTTTGTTCCTCCTAATACACCAATGGCATCAACAATCCTATAAGAGAGTTCCTGTAACTTATTCTGCAGCGCTTTCTTTACCGTTAGCATCGGCGCTACACAAAAACTATCGCCAGTATGCACGCCCATGGGATCTACATTTTCAATAAAACAAACAGTAATCTTACTTCCTTTTTTATCCCGTATCACCTCGAGTTCAAGCTCTTCCCAGCCTAAAACAGATTCCTCTACGAGCACCTGTCCTATTAAGCTTGCCGAGATACCCCGGGTGACAATAGTCTTCAATTCTTCTACGTTGTATACAATCCCGCCGCCGGTGCCACCCATAGTGTATGCGGGTCTGATGACTACAGGATAACCCAATTCCTGTGCTATCTTCTCCGCTTCCACGACAGAATAAGCGGGTGCGCTCTCTGGCATTTGAATATCCAGTTTTGCCATGGTCTCTTTGAATGCGATACGGTCTTCACCACGTTCTATTGCATCCGCTTCTACACCTATCATTCTAACACCGTATTTGGCTAGTATCCCCTTTTTACTGAGTTCCGCAGAGAGATTCAGCCCGGTCTGACCGCCAAGGTTGGGCAGCAAAGCATCTGGTCGCTCCTTTGCTATTATCTTCTCCACGTTCGACAGGGTAAGCGGTTCGATGTATGTCCGGTCAGCCATTCCCGGGTCGGTCATAATGGTAGCGGGATTGGAATTCACCAAAACTACCTCATAACCTCCCTCTTTTAGCGCTTTGCACGCTTGCGTACCCGAATAATCAAATTCACATGCCTGACCAATGATGATAGGACCAGAGCCTATTACCAGCACCCGTTTGATCTTTTTGTCTTTTTGCATTTTCTTTATAAATAAACCTAAATGCTTTTTGTTCTAAAAAATGTTTTCTTGAGATTCGCGTTGTAAAAATTCTCCTCTTATCCTCACTGTTACCGGTGTGATTAGCGTAAATGCTTGTAGGAGTTCCCCCGCGTGGTCTTTGATAGCATCTGCAATGACTTCTGCTTTTACTATGGGGGATAGCCCAGCAAGTCTGACAAGAATAACACCTCTGGTAATTTTACCTTGACGGAATATCAGTTCTCCGAAGTCTTTATCTGCTGTCAACAGAAGCGAGTTCTCCTGATTTGCTAGATTCATGACTTCATCATCGGTGATTCCCGGCTCCAGCTCTGCAACATACAGCACTTCATGATGTTCCTGTCTAAGTCGGTCTACTATTTGCCGGTCTATGCATTCATCAGCCAGGAACTTCACTTGTCTGTGCCTATACTTTCCTCTCCACATTAGTAGGGTACACTACATCTGCTCGCAATGCCTCTGATGCGAAAGCAAGTGCGGCATAAACCCCCTCCTTTGTTAAACGAGGATGCTCATCAATGATTTGCTCTACTGTTTCACCAGCTGCCAATTTTTCCAATATTAATTCTACTGTGACCCTCGTACCTGTGATCACAGGCTTGCCCATCATCACTGTCGGGTCCGACTTGATAAAGTGCCGCCACTCTTTTATCATTGTCTTTTACCTTTGTATTAATTAATCATTGTTTTTTTGAGCTTTTATTCCACTTCAGCTACATAAAGCTCTTTCTCAGTGTCTCCGCGGAATGAAGGCTCAAATATCCTGGCGGAATATCGAGCATGGTAAAAGCACCCTTGCGTCCCTCTTTGCAGAGTCGAAATGCTGCTCTTGCGCACGCGACCAAAACATTTGCTGTAAATTCGGGGTTGCTCTCCAATTGACACCTGTACTCGAGTATTTGCTTATTGCCCTCGCCAGTCACGCCAGAAGTAAGTACAAAACCGCCATGAGGCAGTTTAGAATGATTTTCCCGCATATCCTCTTTGCTGATGAACAATACTTCCGTGTTATATTCATCATAATAATGGGGCATGGTAGCTATATCCATTCTTATTCGCTCTATATCGGCCCCTTCTTCTGCAACAGCATAAACCAGGCGTTTGTGCATCTCTCTTTTGGTAAACTCTGGAGTTTCGCCGGTTCTTACACGTTGTACCGCTTGCTCTATCGGAATAGTGTACGCTCTGGCGTCCAGGACGCCCTCAACTTTTCTTGCCGCGTCGGAATGCCCCTGGCTAACTCCTCTACCCCAAAAGGTGTACTGTTTGTTTTGTGGCAGAAATGCGTCACCTAAGACCCTAATTAGAGAGAAAATACCGGGATCCCAACCTGCAGAAATTACATGGACATGTCCATACTCTTTTACGATTGAATCCATCTTCTGGTAGTAGCTCTGGATATCTGCATGCGTATCAAAACTGTCAACCGTATTGAATCTCTCGGCAAACTTTGGACCCTGAACCGGGATGTCTTCCTTTGAGCCGCCGCAGAGAATCGCTACATCTACTTGAATATCTTCTGTTTTTTCATCGATATGAAATACAGGAACATCTTTTAGCTCTTTTCTTACTTGTTCCGGTCTTCTGGTTAACACCGCTACTAACTCTGTATCGGCATTTAGTTTTAGTTTTAGTTTTAGTGCCTCTTCGACCCCTCTACCCACGTTTCCATAGCCAACCAACACGATATTTATCTTTTCCATGATTGATCCTATCTTTCACTCCGTTTAGAACATTCTAACACAGGAATAGGGACTTGAACTCATAGTGTCAGCCCCTTTTCCTTTAGATAGTCCTTTATCTCGCCAATCGTATACGTCCCGTAATGGAAAATACTCGCTGCTAGGCATGCATCCGCCGCGCCATTAACAAAACCCTCGT
>JAYEJE010000258.1:0-5599 GCA_034660415.1 Methanobacteriota archaeon
AAGGTAAACGCCTTAATACAATCCTAAATAACTATAAAGAAGGCTATAAAAAACACTTTGTCATTCGCAAAACGAAAGAAAAAGCAGCAAAACAAGTCATCGAGGAACATCTCAAGGAATATCCGGATCTTTCAACCTATGGCGAAAAAGGGAACTAAAAAAATGAGCTTTTCTCTGATGTCTCCTTCTTCAGAGGGAGGTCAGTGGCTTAAACCGGAATCTCCAACTTAATTAATTAGTCAACCATGAATATCTCAATTATTCACTCAAATATTATTCTCTTCTGTTCTTTTTTCTCAGAATAGGTATAAGGAACATATATCTTCTTTTTTGTTTTTGGATCCATCCCGGTATAATACATACATGTTGACACTGTCATTGGGGTAGGCGTAAAAATCTGCACACTTTCTGCATTCTTTAATTTCTTAATTGCTCTTGCAAGCTCTTTTGCTTCTTTCATTGTAGAACCAGGATGAGCAGTCATAAAATAGAATGATAATTTCCTATTGGTTCTCTTGAAATCAGCCATGAATTTTTTTAAGTCGCCTTTATCTTTGTTCATCAATTTGAGGACATTCTTATTCACATGTTCCGGAGCAATCCTGAGTGTATTGAATATATGATATTTTGTAATCTCATCTATGTATTCAGGAGTTGTCAGATCAAATCGTATGCCACTTCTTATATTGACTTTCTTAACACCCGCTACTTTTCTTACTTCTCTTAAAAGACCTACCATTCTCTTATTGCTTCGATCCAAAACATCACAATCTATGCAGCTAGAATTACATTTATTGCAATCCATCCCGTACATATTTGCAGAAGGGCCACCCAAGTCGTCTATATTTCCTTTGAAATGCGGTAATTTTGTTATTTCTTTTATTTCTCTTAATATTGATTCTTCACTTCGTGAAATTATTTTATCTCCTTGTATTAGATTTACAGAACAAAAATTGCAATCGCCTATGCAACCTCTATGAGTTATGACGCTGAATTCAAATCCGCTTAATTCTTTTGGCAACTCTCGTATGAATTTTAATTCATAATATTCATCAAGATCTTTAGAGGTATATTTTGGACTTTTATATTGTAATACGTATCTATTGTCAATCTTTTGTATAAGATCTTCCGTATTTGTCAACATGTTCTGCATATCGCAGAATCGTTCTTTTTCATTCGTGACTTCTTCATAATTTGGAAGTTCTTTTGCTGTATTGACTTTCTCTTTTGTTATTATGCATGTGCCTGGTATATCATACAAAGGCGAATCATTTTTTACCCTTTCTGCAATCTCAAGTATTTGTTTCTCGGAATTACCATATGATAATATATCCGCTCTTGTATCAAATAATATAGGTTTTCTAAGTCGGTTCTGCCAATAATCATAATGGACAAATCGTCTCAAGCTTGCTTCCGTTCCTCCCAAAACCAAAATTGAACCTTTGAATTGATGTTTAATCCAATTACTAAAGACTGTTGTTGCTCTATCTAAAACAACCTCATGATAATCTTGTGTCTCATCTTCTGCCCTTGATTTTTTTAACGGAGTATAGTTGCGAACCATAGAATCTATGCTTCCGGATGACACACCAAAGAATAGTTTAGGCCTGCCTAACTTCCTGATTTCTTCTTCTTTTGTTGGTTTTTCTATCACTCCAATTTTATAGCCCTCTTTTTCAAGTACTCTTTTCAGTATTGCAACACCGCAAAGAGGATGATCAAAGAATATTTCGCCCGTCACAAAAATGATTTCATAATCCATGTTTATTCTAATATCCCTATCGGTCTTTTAAATATTCTCCTAATCTCGGTTAATAATGATTTGAAACGAAGTTTTTGGATGTAAAATATCTGATTGGAACCATCCAATGCTTAGCCTTAGCTACAAACAATGGATTTGCACCCGAAGGGTGCTTTCTTACTTCTTGTTCGCCGGCAAAGTATATACACATCTACTCGTTCAGGTTCCTGCCAAACCTCTCAACTCGGCAGCATTAGATGCGTTGGAAATGATTCCGGTGTGCATCCTAGACCATCCTCTTAAATTCCTTCATATGCTCTTGACTCTTTCCACTTACGTATTAGTTCACATACTCTTCTACAATTTCATCGCATTCGCCTCTCGCTTTTCGTCTACAAAATTCAAGAGTTTTGGGACTCAAAACAAGCTACTATAAGGGACATTAACATAACAGATAAAGAAGTTGAAAAGATAATCGAATATCTTAACTTATATTCTAAAGATTTATTTTAAAAAACCAAAAAATCTGGAAATAGGTTGTGGTAATTGATATACCGCAGAGCAGATTGTAAAACAATTGGATGTAAAGTTAATCCGTATTGATTTTTGTGATGATTTTATTGAAATTGCAAGAAAAGTTATTTGAAATATCAGGGATGCCCTGCAATTCAATTCTAGGTGAATTGGTTGGGACATTTAGTAAACCTATTTAAGAAGCAAAATAAATATTGAAATGGTGATTGAAAATGGCAGAAGCTAAAAAAGTTCATCTACCTGTTCTTGTGGAGAAGGATGAAGATGGTTTTTTTGTGGTCGAATGCCCGCTTCTTCAGGGATGCTATACGCAGGGAAAAACACTGGACGAAGCGTTAAAAAACATACATGAGGTGATTGAACTGTGCCTTGAAGAACAGAAGGAAGAAATTGTGGAACATCTTGACGCAATCCAGGAGTTCAGCTACCACGTTGTGTCAGTAGAAGTATAAGCAAATTACCTGTTATTTTGTAAACGTTTCTTTTAAATAGTCTTATCTACGATGTAGAGACATGAGCAAAGTGCCCGTTATTTCTGGAGAAAATGTGGTTAAATGCTTTGAAAAGTTGGGCTATGTAGTCGTAAGGCAAAAGGGGAGCCATATCCGCATGAGACATAAATCTGACAAGAGCAGAAAGCCGTTAACGATTCCTAAACACAAAGTTCTTGGCAAAGGACTATTAAGAAAACTGTTAAGAGATGCTGAAATAAGCGTTGATGAATTCAACGGGTTGTTATGATGAGGCTCGACAAACTACGAGGGATGCCCCGCAATTCAGAGGCTGTCCCATAATTAGAGATTTTTACGGTACTTTTATATGCTTTCAACCACATATAAACATTATGGCATTCATAAAAAGACTCCGCAACCAAAATTGGCTATTTCCACCGACTATAGCGGACTTAATCGAAGAAGACCACATTTGTAGACTTGTAGATGCTGTAGTAGAAAGTATAGACTTTTAAAAGTATTGAGGAGAAATATGATGGCCCTGGCAGTCCTGCATATCATCCAAAGGTCATGATGAAACTCCTCATTCAGGGCACCATCGATGGTATTCGCTCTTCTCGAAAGATAATTTCAAATACAATGTCGAAAAGGATGAATTTACCTGCCCAAAAGGAGAAACAGTAAAATTCGGCTTTGAATACTTTGATAAGCAAAATATAAGGTTAAGAGAGTTTTTGACCAGAGGTTTGCAAGGCGTGAGGGCTGAATTCAGTCTGGCATGCATAGCACATAATTTGAAGAGAATATGGGCGATAAAAAGTCAAACTGAAGCTATTGGTGTAAAGTCTACCAAAAATGGACGTATTAATCAATCAGCCCTCAATAATTTGTGTAGTAGGATTAAAGGGGTATGGTCCCTAGTTTTATCTTCTTTGAGCAAGGGTTTAAGTATATGCCGACTATAGTACTAATTAAAGTCAATTGTGGGACAGCCTCTTAAGTACTGGGTATGTGACTTTTGCATAGCTAAGATTCCGGCGCTCAAAAAACAATAAAAATCCTTTTAATGTCAATAGACAAATATAAATATAATGTGGAATAGCAAAAAGGATTTGAATTAGCATGATGTTTGATACAAGTGAAGATGGAATAAAAGAATTAATTGCAGAAGGTGAATCAACCACCGTTGAGTTTAAACAACGTCTATCACCGGATAGTATTTTAGCAAGAACATTAGTAGCTTTCGCGAATACTAATGGAGGAATTATTCTCATTGGTATTAGTGACAAAGGTGAAATAATCGGATTAACAAAAAAGGAAGCCTCTGTTACCATAACAAGAATACAAAGAATTAGTACCAACCTTTTAAATGCGAACATTAATACTGGCATTACAAACATAGATGGAAGGATTGTTGTTTATGCAATTATGAATAAAGTTCCTGAAACTCTTTATCCAATTAGAACATCTACTGGAGACTTTTATAATAGAGTGGGACATTTAATCAAAAAGTCAACAGAAGAAAAAGTTGATCAGACATTGATAACAGGACCAACCGTAAATGTTTTTGTAGCGATGTCTTTTCGAGTAGAGGAAGAACCCGCATTAGTTGATTATTTTGAAGCAATGAAAAGAGCTGTAAGAGAAGCATAAGTCCCAATTAAACTTATGAGAATAGATCTTTTAGAAGGTGACTATGGAATATCTCAAAAAATTATGGATAAAATTTCTAAATCGGATTTTGTATTGGCCGACTTTACATTGAATCCAAGTAACGTTTATTTGTATCCTCTTCAAATTAGAGGGTAACTCAAAAATTGCAAATATGCAGAATCATCGATGATGGCATCATTTTTGACAGATGCTACACCTACACAAAAGTTTTATGCTACCTACATTTCCACTTGAATTTATATAGTGGCAGAATAAAAGGTTTTATCATGGGCCAATCAGCGATTACACAAACATTAGAGGCTTTAGGTATTTTACCTGACGAAATTGCGGATGAACGATTGGCAGAAGTCTTCCGCATCCTGCTCCTGCTCATTGAAGAATTGTGCGAGGAGAATGAAAAATTAAAAGAAGAAAACCAGAAGTTACGAGATGCAATCAATCTCCTAAAAGGAGAGCAAGCCAAACCAGACACTAAACCCTCCAGGAAGAAACCGAACGAAGACATTTCTTCAGAAGAAGAAAGAAAGCCCCAAAAAACCACCAAAAAGAAGAAATCAAAGGCAAAGAAGCATAAGATAAAAATAGATCGTATCGAAGTGTGCAAGGTAGATCAGAACATCTTGCCCGATGATGCGGAATTCAAAGGATACCAGGACGTGGTTGTTCAGGAAATCATCATCAAAACGGATAATGTTAAATATAAGAAAGAGATTTACTACTCCCCCTCCAAAAACAAGACCTACATAGGGAAATTACCGCCAGAGATTAAAGGAGAATTTGGACCGGGTGCTAAATCACTGGTTTGCACGCTTAAACATGTTGCTAATGTGTCAGAGCCAAAGATACACGAGTTTTTAGAGAATTTCAGGATTTTTATCTCTCCAGCTTCTATTTCACGCATTATTACAAAGAACAATGAACTTTTCCATAAGGAGAAGGCAGATATTTTCCTGGCAGGACTGCTCTCTACTGATTATCAGCAGATAGATGATACTAGCTCCAGAGTCCGTGGGCAGAACCACTATACCCAGATCGTTTGCAATCCTTATTACACCGCTTACTTCACGGCTCCCCACAAAGACCGTCTTACCGTACTCGATATACTGCGCGGTGATCCGGACGGCAAAACAAGGAGTTATTTGTTCAATGAAGAAGCTTTCGACCTGCTGGAAAGATTTGGGGTTTCTAAAAAACTAAT
>JAYEJE010000259.1:0-5598 GCA_034660415.1 Methanobacteriota archaeon
TTTGGCTATGAGATTGGAGAGACAGTACACAATCACAAAAATTCGATCTTTAGGTCGCGTTTATAATAAAAGGTATACGATGCACTGAGCCTAAAATTGGAATATGAAGGTACCTATGCACTGAGCCATTTAGGGTACACGATGCACTGAGCCATTCCATATAGCTAAATAAAAAAACCACGAGATTCCACAAGATTAACACAACACTATAATTTTTCTTTTTTACAAAAAGAAAATTTAGCCTGTGCTAAAAGAAAAACACAAATGTTCTTTTGGTAAAGCTTTTCTTTTTTAAGAAAAGGTTTGTGTAAATCTGTGTAATCTTGTGGTTACTACGTTCCTACCGACTTATGTACACGCAAATCTAGGACCACGTGATATCGCCATGGTCCGACAGAGCGCACAATCCGCTGCTCGTCTATTTGTATCTCTACTGTCGTTCCAAACGCAGGATATATACTCTCTTTAGCCCGCTCAAATGCGGGACGGAATAACGCATCTCCACGCTTCCCTGTAGAAACGTCGTAATAATGTATCATGCCATCCCCGTTATCCAAATTCAAAGCCCTTACCGCTAATGGCAGGAACGAATGCGCTTCTTCGGGCAGCGGCATGAGCACACGGTCTGCAACACCCACTAACCGCTTCAGTTCCGCTCTTGCATCACCGAGAATTGGTATCACATTCCCTCCTACCTTGTTCAAAGCCACATTCTCCTTCATGTACTCAACCGCATAAGGGTTCAGATCAATCGAATAAATCATCGTTTTGGGTTGCATCTTCGCTATGCGAATAGAGAAGCACCCAACTCCAGAAAACATGTTTATTATCGTTTCTCCAGGCGCGACCTTATCAGCAATCCGCATCCGCTCGTATGAAAGTCGCGGCGAGAAGAAAACGCGGTTGAGGTCCACAGCGAAAACGCAGCCACTCTCTCTATGCCGGGTTTCCAAATTATCATCACCCCAAATCACTTCCAGGTCCCTTGTTCGATATAACTCATTGGTATAAGCGAAAAGAGGAAGAGCTGCGATTGTTCTCACACGTGGATATATCTTATGAAGTGCACTTGCGATAATCGCCCTTTTCGATTCGAATTCCGGCGGAATCTTTATGACGATTATGTCTCCAATGATGTCGCAAGATTTTGTCAGCCTAGTTAGCTCGTCATCTTCTAATACGTCCTTCAAAGCTTCTTTTAGCTTCATGAATGTGATTTACCCGTACATATATGGATCAGGGCCTACTCCTTCGCCCAGATAAGAAGCTCTCTCTTTTTGTTCTCTCATCTGCGCTTCAACGGCTTCTGCACTTTCCTCAAGCATCACTTCTATCTTTGTCGTTTCTAATTCAAATCCTGACAATCTCTTGAACGCTCTAAGAGCACCCGCACAAGCTCGCAGGTCTTCGGGATATTTACCTGTACCAAGAATGGCATAACTTTCTATCCCGAGCTTAGAAGCGAAACCAGGGAAGAGCCCGGTTTTACGAATAATGGAATATCTACCGATATTCTTTCTCGTCATCTTCTTTGTTCTATTAGGGATTTCTCTCTTCGAGCCTTCGAAAAAGCCTATATATGCCTCTGGTTCTTCATCCTGCATCTTTCTAAAAGGCTCTTGTGTAGGCATGATTACGCCCACGGTATAAAGCGCATTAACACAAAGCTCTTTTGATAGACAAGCCAACCCTGCAGCATGTTTATACGCCGTTTTTGGTATATACTCGGTCTCCGGATACTTACCGACATAGCAGAATAATCTCTTCTCTTCGCTGTACCAAATCTCGTCATGCGGGATTTCAAATTCGTCTTCTCGTACTTCCACCATAGGTGGGAAATTATAGGAATACAAGTCCAGTATCTTCTCAGAATCATTTAAAAGCTCCTTTATGTGATACGGTATGACGTTCCCCATAGGCGGGAATCCAGCAATCATGCTATTATCGTAATTCTTTATCAGCATTTTAAACTTGCTCTCATCTACGTTCCAGTAAAAGGTAAATTCTTCGATCTCAAATTCTTCATCCATCTTCACGTCCGCTTTTAGCGTTATTTTTTCTCTTTACGGGATTCAATAATCGCATTTTATATTATTTAATACATTAGGCTAATTAGATAAATATTAAGCAAATGAAAGAGGAAAGGTATGACGTTGTTGTCGTGGGTGCAGGGCCCGCGGGTAGTCTGACTGCGAAGACCGCCGCTGAGCACGGATTAGATGTACTTCTAATAGAACGGAATCAAGAGATAGGCGTGCCTGTGAAATGCGCAGAGGGCGTGAGTAAGGATATAGAGAAGTTCGTAGTTCCTGATAAGAAATGGGTATCTGCAGTAGTAAAAGGAGCGAACATATACGGTCCCGATGGCACGAAGGTAGTTATGGCCGGCAATAAACTGGAAGAGGTAGGCTATGTGCTCGAGCGGCGATTATTTGATAAGTTTCTTGCAAGCGAAGCTGCACGAGCAGGCGCGGATATAAGAGTTAAAACAGAAGCATATGGCATCATTAAAGAGAACGGGTATGTAAAAGGCGTTTATACTCACTCTATGGGAGAGGACACACGTGTATTTGCTCATGTCGTAGTTGGTGCAGATGGGGTAGAGTCGAAAGTAGGTAGATGGGCGGGGATTGACACGAGATTGCCAGCACGTAATATTTCTGTAGGTGCTGAGTACCTAATGTGCAATATAGAACCGAACGAGAACTTTTCGGAATTCTACTTGGGCAGTGAAATTGCACCAAAAGGCTATGTCTGGGTATTTCCAAAAGGAGGCTATTGCGCAAATGTAGGTATTGGGATAGGTGGTGACACCTCAGGCGAAAATCACCGCGCGATTGACTATCTAAATGCATTTGTGCGCAATAAGTTCCCCGATGGAGAGATCATGGCTGAGATGTACGGTGCGGTGCCGCTGAGCGGCCCACAAGACGAAAACGTAGCAGATGGTATTATTTTAGTTGGCGATGCTGCGAGACAGGTCAATCCTTTGACCGGCGGTGGCATACTATATGCAATGCAGGCAGGAGAAATAGCAGCAAATGTAATTGCAGAGGCAGTGCAGGGAAAAGATTTTTCAAAGCTGAAATTGTCAGAATATGATGAAAGATGGAAAATCGAGTTTGGGAAACGGCTGGAAACTGGCTTAAAAGCAAAGGAGTTCTTCTTTGATCGTTCTGATGAGGATCTCAACACGCTTGCGCATTCTTTAAAGGGTGTAGAAATAGAGGAGATGACGCCGTGGGCACTGTTGATGGAATTAATAACGCAGAATCCAAAGATGCTGGACGAGCTGGCGAAGAAGCTCTTCTAATATAATGAAAATCGCAATAATCGGGTGCGGCTATGTTGGCACGGTAACCGGAGCGGGTTTTGCAGAGCTTGGGCATGATGTGATACTGGTCGATGTAGAGGAGAATAAGGTTAATATGCTGAATTCTGCACGATCACCGATATTCGAGCCGGGCCTGGAAGAAATAATAATAAAAAATAAAGAGCGACTTCATGCAACTTTGAACTTTCGGGCGGCAATTGAGTGCTCTGATCTATCATTTATATGCGTAGGCACACCTTCAAATGAAGATGCTTCTATTGATCTCAGATACGTCAAATCGGCTGCCGAGAATATAGGGGAAGCACTTAAGAAGAAGACGAATTTTCATCTGGTGGTTGTCAAGAGCACCGTTGTACCGGGAACCACAGAAGAAGTTGTAAAACAGACAATAGAAAGAATCTCTAATAAGGATGCTTTTACTGATTTCGGAGTTGCAATGAATCCCGAATTCCTGAGAGAAGGCAATGCCGTTGGTGATTTCCTCAAGCCGAATAGAATAGTTTTTGGTGCAGAAGATGAGCGCTCAAAGGCAATTCTGGTTGAGCTTTACAATGCGCTTGAGTGCCCGAAACTGATTACAGATATAAAGACGGCAGAGATGATCAAATACGTCAGTAATTCGTTCCTTGCCACTAAAATCAGCTTTGCCAATGAAGTAGGGAATATGTGTAAAAGATTAGGTGTTGATACCCATGAGGTATTCAAGGGCGTGGGTTTGGACCATAGAATCAACAAATCTTTTTTCAGAGCAGGTATTGGATTTGGTGGCTCATGCTTTCCAAAAGATGTCATAGCGTTGATAGCAAAAGCAGAGGAACTTGGTACGAGCCCGAAAATTCTTAAAGCGGTGGTTAGCACGAACAATGAACAGCCGTTGAACTTGATTGAACTTCTCAAAAAGCATATTCCTGATTTGAAAGGAAGAACGATAGGCGTTTTAGGCTTAGCGTTCAAACCAGATACCGACGATATAAGAGAGAGCAGAGCAATTCCTATTGTCGCGAGATTAATGGAAGAGGGTGCCACTGTTAAGGTTTATGATCCCAAGGCGATGGGCACATTCAAAGAGCTATTTCCTCAGATAGAGTGTGTTTCTCCTGAGGCTGTGCTTAACACCGATGCCGTGTTGATAGTAACAGAATGGCAAGAGTTCGAGAATTTAAATTATAGTGGCAGGATTGTGATAGATGGCAGATTGATCGAGAAGGCTCGAAAAGAGGCGGAAATATACGAAGGTGTGTGCTGGTAATTGATGGTGAATCTCAGGAACAAACTAAAATCAATTATTTATTGACACAGATTAACGCAGATTAACGCAGAAGAAATCAAATCAGTGTAAATCTGCGTCCTAAATAAAATTTATTTATGGGTAGAAGTCATACATTATATACAACAATAAATTATGAAGGGCGAAAAAAATGAGGCAGATAGCATTCTATGGTAAAGGTGGCATAGGGAAGTCAACCATATCATCCAATATCGCCGCGGCATACGCCGAACGTGGACTTAATACCCTTATGATTGGATGCGACCCGAAGTCAGATTGCACGAGAAACTTGTGCGGTGAGGTCGAGATACCAACCATTCTTGATGTATCACGTGATAAGGAAATAGAGAGGTTGGGACTAGAAGAGCTGGTAGAAGGGAATAAAATCAAACTCGACGAAATCATCTACAAAGGTTATAGCGGTGTTTATTGCAGCGAGTGTGGCGGTCCAAAGCCGGGTTTCGGCTGTGCAGGCAGAGGCGTAATCGTTGCCATTGATTTGCTAAAGCGATTGAAGATCTTCGAGGAACTAAAGCCAGATATTGTGATATACGATGTGCTTGGCGATGTTGTATGTGGCGGTTTTGCGATGCCATTGAGGAAGGGTTTAGCGGATGAAGTATATATAGTAACATCGGTGGATTATCTTGCGGTTTACGCAGCAAACAACATCTGCAAAGGTATCGGCGAGTTCGCAGACAAAGGTGGATCGCCATTAGGCGGCATCATCTATAATGTTAGGGGTATGCTTGATGACGAGGCGGTCGTTTCCGATTTCGCTGAAAAGGTTGGGTCACAAGTTATTGGGCATATACCTAATGCATATCTGATAGCTGAAGCAGAGATTGAAGGTAAAACCGTAATTGAATATGCACCCGATAGCGAAATAGCCAATTTGTTCCGGAATTTAGCTCAGGGAATCTACACTAACACGTTAACTTCTGTTCCTGCACCATTAGAACAAAAAGAGATGATGAACATCGGCCAATTAATCAGG
>JAYEJE010000260.1:0-5575 GCA_034660415.1 Methanobacteriota archaeon
AGACACTTGGGACTTTATATGTCGCATGAAATTGACTGCACTCTCCTGAACGGCTTTTCAAAGCTTGTAGAGGCGAATATAGACCTGGATAGTTTGCTTGAAGCGACAGAGTTGGAGATTCCTGATGCAGAGCATAAATCACGATTACGGGTGGTTGATGGCGTCAAGGTGGGTGT
Organism: Methanobacteriota archaeon; assembly: GCA_034660415.1. GTDB lineage: Archaea > Halobacteriota > Syntropharchaeia > Alkanophagales > Methanospirareceae > Methanophaga. The sequence continues at coordinate 177 of JAYEJE010000260.1, forward strand.
AGCGATGGACGAGGCGTTCTGTTTCTATTATCCCGAGAACTTAGAGGTATTACGTGAGTTCGGAGCAGAAATTGTACCTTTCTCGCCACTTCGGGACTCTTTACCCGATGCTGATGCTTATTACCTCGGTGGCGGCTACCCGGAGCTTTATTCAGAAAAGCTTGAGGAAAACGCATCTTTACGGGAGGCGCTTGCGGTGACGATTCAGCGTGGGTCGCCGTTCTATGCAGAATGCGGCGGCTTGCTTTACTGTCTTGAACAACTCGAAGGTAGAGACATGCTCGGTCTATTCAAAGGTTCCGCAAAGCTCACAAAGCGGCTTCAGGCTGTGGGCTATGTCGAAGCGGTCTCAGTAAGGGACTGCCTGCTATTCCGAAAAGGAGAACGATTCCGGGGGCATGAGTTCCATTACTCTGCAGTTCGCGTTAAGGCAGAATTCGCATACACACTTCTAAAAGGTGTTGGAATAGAGAGCAAGAAAGACGGAATTGTCCGAGAAAAAGCTCTCGCTTCTTACACGCACCTTCACGCTTTGGGAAACGAAAAAGCGTTTCTCCGCTTTCTGGAGGCTGCGAGGTGATGCATAATACGAAATAGTAAATAACCAAAACGTAAAGGTTTTGTTACGGAACTCAGTGATTTAAATCTTTCGAGATTCTCACTCTTAGCTTTGCCAAATCTTCTTTTATCTCCACTTTGAAACCCATTTCCTTGAATATCTCCTCAAGCTCGGTTTTTATAAATTGCCTGGCTATATCCGAGCCTAGAACCAAAGTGAACGAATCTTCGGAATCTTTTCGTAATGTGAAGAGATTGCAAGCTTCGAGTCGTTTTAGAATGTATTCTACATGATATTGTCTGTATTTGAACTGCTCTGCATGCGCCTGGCAAACCTCGCGATGCAAAGCCCAGAATTTCTCCTTCTCCTGATGTGAGTCAATAAAGTTCAAAAATAAGAGCCAGTGGTCTATATCTACTATGATATGCTCGCCAGATGAAAGCATCTCGATATATGTGCGCACTTCCGCCACGTCAATCGTCTCAAAGAGCGTTTTATATTTGCAGTAGAATTTTAACGCTTCTCGCATTAACTCGCTTTGTGTCACTCTTAACTCCTTCTTCGCCTCTTTGAATAGCTCAACAGTCTCTTCATCCAGAACAATTGTGACTCTTTCCGGTAGTTTCATTTTTGTAAACTCATATAGTCTTTACTTTTTCTGCTACTCTTACGCTTACAGCCTGGAAAAACTCGTCATTCCACAAAAAGAGTTGTGTAGTTGCATTTTGGAGAGTGCCGAATAGCTATTCTTTTTTGGTTATATCCGCTCATTTCGCTTTTCATAACATTTATGAAAAGTTCTGAAAAGTTCTCAAATAGTTTTAGAAAGGGTTAGCGAGTATAAATATCCTAAGGTGAATAGAAGATGGAAAAAGAGGCAAAGACGAAAGAGGATGTATTTGAATTAGTAGAAAAGCAAGAGATAAAGTTCGTGCGGCTGTGGTTCACGGACATCTTGGGTCAGTTGAAGAGCTTTGCAATCACGCCAAAAGAGCTGGAAGGTGCTTTTGACGAGGGCATGGGTTTTGACGGTTCCTCGATAAAGGGCTTTGCAAGGATTGACGAGAGTGATATGCTCGCGAAGCCCGATCCCGCTACATTCAGGATTGTGCCGTGGCGACCCAGGGAGCATGCAGTAGCGAGGATGTTCTGTGACATTCTACAGCCAGACGGAAGTCCTTACGAGGGCGACCCGAGGTACGTACTGAAAAGGAATCTGGAGCAGTTGGAAGAGAAGGGCTACACATTCTATGTCGGTCCTGAGCTGGAGTATTTCTACTTTCAGGACGATAAGAATACCGAAGTGCTGGATGAAGGTGGATACTTTGACCTGACGACACTGGATGCGGGAAGCGACTTACGAAGGGATACAATCTTAACACTGGAGGAAATGGGGATAGATGTGGAGTACAGCCATCATGAAGTTGCACCTTCACAGCACGAGATAGACCTTCGTTATAAAGATGCGCTTACGATGGCAGATCAGGTGATGACATATCGGATTGTAGTAAAGGAAATTGCGCAGCGATACGGATATTATGCCACGTTCATGCCGAAACCCATCTTCGGGGTGAATGGTTCCGGAATGCACGTGCATCAATCGTTATTCAAAGGGGATAGGAATGCGTTCTTCGACCCGAATGACGAATACCATCTATCCGAGGAGGGTAAGGGTTATATCGCGGGATTGCTAAGACACGCATCCGAGATAACTTCGGTTGCTAATCAATGGGTAAACTCATATAAGCGCCTGGTTCCCGGATATGAAGCACCGGTTTACCTCTCCTGGGCACGCCGCAACCGCTCTACGCTAGTAAGGGTGCCGATGTATAAGCCAGGTAAAGAGAATGCGACAAGAGTGGAATTCCGCAGTGCCGATCCGGCATGCAACCCGTACTTAACATTTTCAGTGATGCTCGCGGCCGGCTTAGCGGGAATAAAGAACAACTATGAATTGAGAGCCCCAACGGAGAAGGACGTTTACCTGCTGAATGCAGAGGAAAAGGCAAAGGAAGGAATAACATCGCTGCCCGGTAGTCTAATCGAGGCAATTGCACTGACTGAGGAGAGCGAACTGGTGCGAGAAGCTTTAGGTGACCATGTCTTCAACAACTTCATCACATCAAAGAGGGTAGAGTGGGACAATTATCGTGTGAACGTCACGGAATGGGAGTTGAAGGCGTATTTGGGCGTGCTGTGAGTCGGATCAAAGAAACTGTTTTTTAACTCTTGGGTGTGAGTATGGCCGAAACTGTAAAAACAAGGATAGAAAAACTAGTTGGAGATGATGCAAGGGTGATAGGCGGTGATTTCGAGCGTGAGCTGTACAGCACGGACATTGGGGAAGTTCCATTCGCAACGCGGCTCTTTGACACTACACCGGAACTTGTAATCTTACCTAAAAGCGTGGACGCACTCAGGAAAATCGTCCGATTCGCAAACGATGATAAAATAGCATTATTCCCAAGAGGATCAGCTTCTTCGGGGCTTGGAGGTGTGGTTCCCACGGAAAAGGGCATCGTTATTGACTTATCATCCCTGAATAAGATTGTTGGGTTGAACAGGGAAAAGGAGACAGTAAAAGTCCAAACAGGTGTCCGGTGGTCAGATCTCGAGGATTTTTTGAAAACAGAAAATCTTTCTGTTAGAGCGTACCCCTCAAGCTTCTTTTCCTCTGTTGGTGGCTGGATTGCTACTGGCGGCTATGGCATAGGTAGCTACCGGTTCGGGCATCTCAAAGACCAGATAGAATCAATCGAGGTGATGTTTCCGTCAGGAGTGGTAAAGTCTATCAATTCAAAGGAAAAGGAGTTCGCACGATTCTTTGGCACAGAAGGGCAGTTTGGCATAGTTCTGAGTGCCGTCTTGAAACTGAGAAAGAAACAAGAAAAATCACTACCGCATCTGATCTACCTAGAAAGTGTCGAAGATGCTTTTGTGTTCATAACGGGGCTAATAAACGCGGAACTCAAAACCAACCACATAAAATATATAGCTGCTTCACATTTTGAAGAGATAAACACCTTCCTGGACGATGATTTGTTCAGGTTGAAAGATGCGGTATTAGAGGAGTTTGAAGAAGAGGAAGAGGCCACGAAATTTCGGGACTTCGCAGAAGGCCGAGGTATTCTTGCAGACGATTATCTCTCAAATTACCTCTGGCACGAACGGCTATTCCCCATGAAGAAGAGAAGCGGTAAGCCAACCCCGTTGGCATGTGAAATGGTTATCCCCATAGAAAATGCTGTTTCGTATCTCAAAGAGGCAAAAATAATTTTAAAACGAGGTGGTGTGGATGTAGAAGTAGAATCGCATATTGTGGAAAAAGACCGTGCACTGCTGATGTTGACATACATGTCTGATGTAAGAGAGCCAAAGACATACCTTGCCCACATGGCACTTATCCCGGTGCTTACGAGACTTGGGCTAAAGTTTGGCGGTGTTCCATACGGTATCGGCATCTGGAATACGCCCTTTATAAATGACAAATATGATACGAAGACGCTAGAACTCTATCGGGCGTATAAGAAAGAGGTTGACCCACATAACATTCTCAATCCAAACAAATTCTTCGCGGTGAAGACGAAAATGGCGAATATACCAGGTATAATGTTTAAACCGCGCATCTTCAGACCACTAATACGTATTTCAGCTACAGCTACCCATATTCTTGGTAAACTCGCATTGCCCAAGGGCGGTCTTAAAGAGGAATCAGTACTTGAAAAGATAGTATATTCATGTATCAAATGCGGAAGCTGTGCCGCTGTCTGCCCTGCATATCTTGTCACTAATGAGGAATCAGTAACCCCCAAGAACAAGCTGTATCTTGCAAAAAAACTGCTCGCTGGAGACGCAATATCGAAGATCGATTCTGACAAGATCTTTTTATGCACACATTGCGAGATGTGTAGAGCTGTCTGTCAGAATGATTTAGACCTCGTCACAGCATGGACGGAGCTGGAGAAGCTGCTTGAATCCGAATTTGGCGCGCCGGAAGAAGCAATAAGAGATTTCGTCTCGACAATGGAATCAAGTGAAGAGTACTGGAGGTTTGTATATAATGCCCAAAAGATATAGTATCGAAGTGACACCGACACCACCGCGTTATACTCCAATAGGTAAGTTTGAGATAGAGCGGGGCGAGGACTGCATAAATTGCGGAAGGTGTGCAATAGTCTGCATCTACGAAGTCCACAAAAGGCAGGACGAGGACCTGCGACGTATGGCAGAGCCTGTTGCTTATCGCTGCAAAGGTTGCTTCTCCTGTATCCAGGAATGCCCGAGAGCGACGTTGACTATCCGTGAGGGAATGGATTATTCGCGTCTCGGCGATTCTTACTGGACTCCCGATATAATCAGTACGAACTGGTATCAAGCAGAGACCGGTAAGATTCCCGTCTCAGGTGCGGGATATCGTGGTCCTTTCTCCGGTGAAGGGTTCGATTCGATGTGGACAGATATGTCTGAGATCGTAAGACCCACGAGAGATGGGATTCATGGTAGAGAGTACATCAGTACCTCGGTTGAAATCGGGAGAAAGTTACCTGCAATCAAATTTGATAGTCATGGTGAAATCCTATCGCATATTCCACCTACATTAAACGTGCCAATACCGATAATCTTTGATACACTCCCATTTGGGCGGTTTGATAGAGTATATGAAGCAATGGCAAAGGCTGCATCTCATCTGGACACTTTTATGATTGTAGACGCTGGTGACGGGTTTAGGGGGGAGGGGCAAAAGGCAAAAGGCAAAAGGCAAAAGGCGAGATGGGAAGAGTCACATCTTATACCTTACATCTCACATCCCTCACTTCACCACTTTGACGTAGATTGGATT
>JAYEJE010000261.1:0-5508 GCA_034660415.1 Methanobacteriota archaeon
ATCTTCAGCCGTACCCACGTACTATTTATACACGTAATACATATGTAGTATAGGTCCTTGTGTCCCTGCATAGTAATAGGCAAGGACATAAGCGCCATAAAAACAATACATTAGGAGGTGATAAAAAGAAAATGTTAGAAGAACTACAAATAGCTTTTGCAAAAGTTGCCTTTTTCGATACATTACTTGCGGTAGTTGGAGCGATAATACTTCTGATAATTGGATTGATTGTAGGGCGTGTAGTCGGGAAAGTTGTGCGATTAGTGCTTGATAAAATTGGCGTTGACGCTATGGTGAGCAAAGCAGGTGTGGGAGATACGATCGAGAAAACGGGATGGAGTATTTCGAAAATTTTTGATGTTGTGATTAGATGGTTTATTTACATCATCTTCATCATGGCTGCCGTAGACGTGTTGAACATACAATTTATGTCAGACTTCATGAATCAGCTTGCGCTATACTTCCCGCGTCTGATCGCAGCAGCCATAATACTGATACTGGGAATGATACTGATTACTTTCGCCATGAAGTGGATAGAAGAAACACTCGGAACCCATGAAGTTCCTCTCGCGGATATAATAGCACCGGTGCTTAAGGCGATCCTGGTAGTAATAGTGCTGGTATTAGCGATGGAGCAGTTACTCATCAACATGCAAATCATATACACGTTCGTCGTTCCGTTAGCATGGGGTATTGGAATAGGCATTGGAGTCGCTATAGGTATCTCGGTGGGCTGGGGCGGCAGAGAGGCCGTTGGCGAGTATATGCACGAAAAACTAGAAGAAGAAAAGAAGGAAAAATAAATGTAAGTTATAATTGCAAAAATATGGCTGAGGACGTGTCATTCTTATTTGTGACCTCTCTCAGCTACCTTTTTTACCTCTCACCACATTTGAAATTCAAGGAACTACTATTATGCCAGAGCATAATCCCTTACCCACCAATTCTTCTTTAAAATTTGTTAAATCACTGTCGTTCGTTACTATCGGGGCTCCGGTCTTCTTTGAGTATGTTAATAATGCCATATCTATATCAGAGGGATAAGGCACTCTCGTCCTCTTCTTCCTCTTGTGCTCCTCCATCTTTAGCGTTCCGTTAAGCGACAGATAAAAATCCTTCACCTCTCTCATCTCTCGTTCGTCCGGGTGATAAGCAATTACTTTAAACCATGCCTTATTTTGTAGACGTTTAATCTTTTCCTCAGTCTTCCGTGCTAATCTTAGCCGAATCCTACTGGAAATTTTCACTCTTTCGGGAAGCCCGATCAAGCTTTTTGTTTGGGGATCATCACAAAATTCGTCAACTATTTTCGCTATGCCCTTATCAAAGATCTCATCTATCACCCCCGAGATCGTTTCAATTTCAAAACCGTCAGTTACAAACTGTTCTGTAAGTGTTTGGATCCTGTTCGTAAAACCCATAACTCTAATAATTACTCTCCTTCCTTTAATTTTCTCTTCGTGCATAAAGCAATAATAAATTATCAAATTAGTATCATATATGACTCTTTTTTGTGCTTCCGATCCAGAACCCATTTGTTATTCCTCAATAAGAGCGGACAAATCTATGTCGTCATCGAACAACGCAGGTAAGACATTATATTCCACACATGCCTTTTGGGCCAGTTCAAAATCTTCTTTTATATCGTTCAAGCAGAAATACCCTAATACCTTCTGATTACCTCGTGTAAGCTCTCTTAATGTCATGATTTTCTTAAGGTATCCTTTAATGATGGCTAATAAGTTATTCTTTTGCATTTCGTCCAAATTTTCCCGCTTTAACACCAGCAGGCAATAATCTATCGAACCGCGTATGAAAAGCGAATTACCATTTGATTCAAATTGAGAGAACTCATTTAATAAGAGATCAATCTCTGAGAGTAGCTGCTTTTTTATTTGCTCGTGTTCATCACGTGGTTTCGAGTTCATATACCTATTATCTCTTAACTTTACCAGAGGTAGGGAAATATATTTTTCTAAAATAAGGTCAAATGATCTTCGTACTTCTACTGGTACCGACCTAATATAATTCTCAACCTGTTTTATTCCATCCTCTGTAATTTCAAAGACCCAGCCATTTTCAAATGATACCTTTATATAGCCCTCTTCTCCAAGGGCTATAGCATCCTGTTTTATGCATGAACAGCAAGGCCCGTAATAGTCGTCAACAAAGATATAATCAATTGGTGCTTTGCCATCCACTTTTGCAAGGTACAGATACTTCTGAAGCTCAAAACTGTTACAAATACGTTTTAGACGATATAACGCATATAAAATAGCCCAGAATTTTGGTAATCCTTCCTCCTCCACTTTTCACCTCGCCCGCCTAATTGATCTCATGGCTACATCCTGCTTTAAAGTAGTAGTATATATATAGGTTATTTAATGTTTTCTATTTTTTGGTATTTCTTTACGCCTTCCTTATAGAGATCATTGCCATAAATATCATTTATTACTATAACCGGAAAATTTTTGACTACTAATTGGCGAATAGCTTCGGTACCAAGGTCCTCGTAAGCAATGATCCTGACTTTTTTTATTGCTCTGGCTAATAGCGCTCCTACACCGCCAGTAGCGCCAAAATAAACGCATTTGTAGCTTTTCATTGTCTCGATAACTGCCTGACTGCGGTTACCTTTACCGATCATCCCTTTTAAGCCTTTCGCCATCAATACCGGCGAATAGACATCCATTCGACCACTGGTTGTTGGACCAGCCGAGCCAATGATTTGACCGGGTTTTGCAGGCGCAGGCCCGACATAGTATATTATCTGCCCTTGTATATCGAAAGGAAGTTCCTTATCTTCTTCTATAAGAGCTACTAATCTCTTATGTGCTGCGTCTCGGGCAGTATAAATAACGCCATTTATAAATACGCTGTCGCCGATATGCAACTGCTCGAGGTCCTCTTCAGTTAACGGCGTAGTAAGCTCAACTTCCATATTAAATTAAATTTAAATCGTCACCTCCTTATGTCTGGCAGCATGACAATTTATATTTATTGCTACCGGTAAACTGGCGATATGACAGGGCAGCATTTCAATGTGAACGGAAAGAGCAGTAGTACTACCGCCAAGTCCCGCGGGACCAATACCAAGGTAATTAATTTTTTCCAGCAGCTCATCTTCCAGTGCTGCCAATTCAGAATCAGTGTTTGGACTTCCAAAAGGACGTAATAACGCTTTTTTAGCCAGTAGGGCTACTCTTTCAAAAGTTCCGCCTATGCCTACTCCCACTACAATTGGCGGACAGGGATTGGGACCTGCACTTTTTACTGTTTCGATAACAAATTTCTTTACGCCTTCTATTCCTGCCGAAGGACTAAGCATCTTGATTGCACTCATATTCTCGCTGCCACCGCCCTTAGGGCAAAACATGATTTTTAGTTTATTGCCCGGGACAATATCGGTGTAAATCATAGCAGGGGTGTTATCCCCGGTATTCTTCCGTGTAAAAGGATGACAAATGGATTTTCTGAGATAACCTTCTTTATAGCCTCTTCGCACTCCTTCTTCTATTGCAGCATATAAATTTAAATTACCGCCTGTTAGTTCTAGTTCCTCTCCTACTTCCAAAAAAACTATTGCTGTGCCGCAATCCTGACATATAGGGACTTTCTCTTCTGCTGCAATCTGTGCATTCTCTAATATTTGAGCCAGTACGATACGGCCTAAAGGCGATTCCTCCTCAGCTCTTGCCTTCCTTAAAGAGTTCAGCACATCTTCGGGCAGGTAAAAATTCGTCTCTTGACAAAGCTGAGCCACTACCTCTATCACCTCGGAATAATGTATTTGTCTCATTTTAGTTTAGCCGCTCCTGCCTTATTCAATAAGAAGGGATAAGTTTTTCCTTCATTAAGAGTGAAGTTGACTTCTGGGCATTACTAATTATAGATTCTGCTTTATGATACAACTCTTTGGAACTAATGTTCAATCTCGCGACGCCATCTTTTTGTGCTTGTAAGCCAACAGCCACTGCTTCCTCTACAAAAGCTTCTGAGTCTTCCATTGTGGGTATGATATAGTCCTCATTAATACCGCGTTTCTGTGCAAACAGTGCCAGAGCATTTGCTGCTGCTATACACATCTCATCTGTTATGGTTTTAGCGCGTACATCTAAAGCACCGCGGAAAATACCTGGAAATCCTATTGAATTATTTACTTGATTCGCAAAATCCGAACGTCCGGTAGCAACTATTTCCGCGCCTGCTTCTTTTGCCTCCTGAGGCCAAATCTCCGGTACGGGATTCGCGCAAGCGAAAACGATCGCTGCTTCGTTCATTGTATTTACCCATTCTGGTTTAATAACTCCTGGGCCTGGCTTAGAGAGTGCAAGACAGACATCAACATCTTTTAACGCTATATCCATTCCTCCTGTTATTCCTTCCGGATTAGTAATTTGGCACAATCGCCATTTATCGCGATATTCATCTTTTCGCTCTTCTATGTCCTTTCGTCCGGGATGAAGAATACCTTTACTATCTGCAACGATACAATTACGTGGTTTAACGCCTGCGGAGAATAGCACACGAGAAATAGCAACATTTGCTGCTCCGGCACCGATAAATGCAATTCTTGCATCTTCCAGCTTTTTGCCTACTATTTTTAGCGCGTTTGTTAAGCCTGTCAAAGTGACTGCTGCTGTTCCCTGCTGATCGTCATGCCAAACGGGAATTTCCATCTCTTCTCTTAAAGTATCGAGAATTTGAAAACACTTGGGATTTGCTATGTCTTCCAGATTGATACCGCCAAAAGAAGGCTGCAGCCACTTAACCGCCTGAATAATCTCTTCTGCGTTTTTCGTGTCAAGACAAATGGGTATTGCATCTACACCACCCAAATATTTGAACAAAAGTGCTTTTCCTTCCATCACTGGTAATCCTGCTTCCGGGCCTATGTCACCCAAGCCTAAAACGCGGGTGCCGTCTGAGATGACCGCCACGGTATTCCATTTATTTGTCAGCTCATATGCTTTCTCTTTTTCTTTCTCTATTATTTTGCAAGGTCCCGCAACACCGGGAGTATAGTAAACAGCGAAGTCATCTAAGCTGTGAATAGAACATTTAGACATTATTTGTATTTTGCCTGCATAAGACGAATGCAGTCTTACTGCTTTCATTTGCAGTTTCTCCGTCTTTTTTACTCCTTCCTCTTCTATTAATTCTGAATTGTTCTTCTTCACTTCATTTTCCATCGTTTATACTTTTCCTGCAGCAGATATAATTACGAGCTCATGCATTATAAAATAAATCTTGAACGGTCAACAAGAAATTTGCTTGATTTCTATTCAAGTTGTGTGTACCGATATAATTTACGGTTTAAGATTTGCTTTTACTTCCCTTACCACCTTTTTAGTTTCATCCAATGCAGAATCTTTTATGTATCTCTCAAGTACTGGTTCTTCAATCTCCATTTCTATGCCTGCCAATCCGGATATTAAGGAAAGCCACGCATAGGGCAAGATCTTTTCATTGTAACCCGAAGCAATCAAATCTATCTCCTTTCCATGA
>JAYEJE010000262.1:0-5497 GCA_034660415.1 Methanobacteriota archaeon
AATCAGGATATGCCGAAGCTTCACCTGAATTGAAAGTAATATCGACATTACATTTTCCATCCTCATATACATAATTCTGATCCGGATATAATCGTTGACTATTTAACTGTCTATTTCCTTTATGGATCGTGACATCACTATATTTGGCATAGACGTTACAACCAGAAGTCTGAATATCCTGATATTTTGAACAATCAGGTGTATTTTCGTATTCTATTATATAATCACATAATAGCGGGGGATTTAAATTTCCGGTAAGTTTCGTAAATGCATGAACTGGCGATAAATAATCGGGATCGCCGTAAACATCTGTTATAACTTTCTCTGTGCGTGATTTCATTTTTCCTATACATACGCTGTCACCTTCACTTCCAACTCCCAGATAACCTGCTATTTCTATATAATCTCCAATTCCTATTTCGTTTTTTACATCGCTATTTGATACAGTCCATTGAGATGTGGTACTATAATATACCCAATTAGGTGGCTCTGAATAATCAGACTTATATCCAATTTGCACGGTTAAAACGTCATTATTCTTTCCAGTTACTTTGCCCATGTAATTGTCAACTGGCATTACTGCACTAATTTGAGTAACAAAGATGGGTAGCGCACTCATTAAAATCGCAATCATAACCAAAAAGCACAATACATTTCTTATCTGTTTCTTCTTCGCCATCTTTTTATCCCCCTCCTTAGAATTTTATCCGCGCCTGGAAATGCTAAGAAAAGCATAGTATATAACCCTTTCAGTAGCCTTTCGCAATTTCCATTCTATCTAACTCCACTATGCACCAGAACCAAAAACGCTCCACCGTTCTCATCCTAACTATCGACAGTATATTTTAATGCCTTTGTATGGTTACGATGAAAATGCAGGATACAAGATGCCGGATACACAATGCGGGAGGATGCGGATGACATTCCAGACGTATAAGATTTTGGAAATGTATCAGTCAAGTCATGATCGGGCAATTGAAATTCTATCAACGACATTCTTCTCCTCTCCTTTATGGAAATGACGGGGGAATGTTTTTAAATACTCTAATAAACTCTTCGTGAGCAATTCATCCTCGCTCAGTCCAAAATCCTTTGCTATATGTATCAGAAGTCTCTCAGAGGCTAAACACGCATAAGTCTTTGATTTCGTTAGCTTTCTTTTGGCAAGAGAGCAGAGAATTCACCCCTTAATCTCTCGGATAACTATCTTCCCATCCTCAAAAGAAGCGCATAGTCGCTTTCCAATCTTTTTAGCAACCTCTTCCGGGAGTGTAATGGTCAATTTGCTATTTTCACGGTCTACACTTTAAACAAACTTTGCATGTAGTCCTTCCGGTACTTCTACCCATTCCTCTTCTGGAAGCGATTCCAAATCCTCCATAGTTTCGATTTTTACTTTTCCCATCTCTATTAATATTACTTTCCTCTTCTCATCTTTTAACTTCTCTGCTTTTCTTGTGGTGCTTCGTATCAGGATTCTTCCATTTACGGCTTTTTCTACTTCTTGCTCAGAGATGCTATGCCTATAAATATGCTCCAGCGATTTGTGGTCCCATTCGATTAAAATCTCACGTTTCATTTTTCCTATGGTTTTCAAATAACCAAAAACACCGACATTGTACTAGTTGCAGTATGACTCTCTGCATCTAACGATTCCATCTTTGATTCCGCATCATTCTTCTTACAACCATCATCACAGTCACCACAATAATACTATTTTCTCACTCTTCCTTCATATATAATCCTATATTAATGTAAGATCATTTGTTTTTTTTATCGCTTGAGATGCTCTAAAATCCATGTACGAATGAGAACACTGGGTTCTTCACCAGCACCTGCAGCTAATTTCTTCACCTGATTGAAAATCTCTTCATCCAGCTCCATGGTTAACATCCACTTATGCTTCAGGGGATAAGCGAATTTTACCTTTATGGGCTCAAATTCGTCTGCAAACTCTTCTGTATCGTGCGTATCCCAAAATTCCGCTTCTTCTTCTATACTCTCAAACCTTGGTATCTTATCCATTTCGCTCTATTTTCTTGTTATGTATATGATATATTCTTCTATTTATAAAACCTTCTCCGTTCGGCTTCTGTAGCCTCTCTCGCAGTAACCACAAAATAACTCCCTCTACTACGAGGAGCAAGGAAGATGGTGAGAAAGCGCCCGGAATAAGTATGACCAATAATCCGTAAAGTTTTATTCCTTGCCTTGGTCACATCGGGATTAGAATAACAAACCTCTTCCACTTCGTGCTGTGAAACATTGTGTCTTGCGATATGGTCAATGTTCCATTCATTCCACAGGAGTTCTCGAATAAAATATGTCATTCCTTTTTTAACATTTTTAATTGTATAATGTTTCTTTAATTATTAGAGGTGAAAAGGTAGATGAAAAATGCTTCGCATAAACGGCAAGTATTAGAAGACGTTGTTAAAGAATCAATAGGGCGTCTCTCAGAGGATAAACTCGCAGAAGTCTTTGATTTCGTTAGCTTTCTTTTGGCAAGAGAGCAGAGAGCAGAAAAGGCGGAAGATTTAGACCCTAAAAAAGACCCCCTTCTGAAATATATAGGTGGGGTATCACATGGGTCCTTAGCAAAAGATATTGATCGTGAACTCTATGGTGACTTGACTGAACCGTGAAACTATACTGATATTCTTACCGAAGATGACCATTTCACGCAGGTTGGGATGGGCATTCAGAAAATGCCATAAAAAATTGCCGGGAAATAATCTCCGAGAGATTACCTTTAATTGAAGATAATTCTTATCTCCCAAAAATGTACCCTAAACTTTTTATCTTGTGTTAATCTTGTGTAATCTCGTGGTTTTTAATATTAGTAATGACCTACTAAGTATCATGGCACTAAATTTTATAGATAGGGAAGAAGAGATAGAGAAAGTAGAAGAGAAATACAGTTTTGAAGTCAAATGGCACGAGTTTGAACGAGTAGAAGAAACAAGGAAGATTATTGAAGTGCTAAAAGAGAAATCTAAGTTCGTCACTTGGTTTAACGATGCGAGAGTGGAATATTTTGGGCTAATAGCAAAGAAGATGGACGAGGAAGTGAAAGAAGCATTAAGAACTGATGGGTATTTGGTGTTTGATATGACTGAGCTGAAAAGCCACAACCACTCGATATAGTCGTCCCACTTTTTGGTATCTTCTTTCTATTGCCGGAATTTCATCGTCGAAACGAAGCGCGGTAATCATCCATGCTTCTATCGCGTCCTTTGCCATCCCCTCTGCCTCTCTTCTGGTTATACCCTCAGGGATGCATCTTGGAAGCACTGGCACTTCTACCGTCCAAGATTATCTACATCCAAGGAAAATCGTGCATGGTTCAAAGCCAGTCTTACATACTGCTCAAAAGTTCTTACAACCATTAAGAGTGACATAGGGTGTAAAACTCGCTGTTATGGTGTTTGTGATGGCATTTCCATCGGGGATCCCTTTTAACCATCCATTTGGATCTTGGACGGGATAATGATCTACACCGTCGGAGTCAATATAATAAGGCTCAGCGCTCGAGTTTCCAATACGGCCATGATCTGACCAATAATTGCCGCCCGCTGTTGGACCGTTATCCCCTGAATTTGTGCCCGTGTCATCAGTAGGTTGTTAATAACATCCACGGGATCACCAGCTTTCTAACTGCAACCCTTCCATTCTTCTAAAGTGCTCGATATTTCTTGTCACTAAGGTCAGTCCATGACATTTTACGATAGAAGCAATCATAATATCCCGAAAATCGAGTATTTTTCCGTCGCTTTCAAGAATTGCAGTAATTTCTCCCGCTACTTCCGAGCCTTCCAATGTAAGATCAAAAACAACCAGCCTATCCAATAACTTAAATACCTCTTTTACGTTCTTTGTTTTTTTAGTTGATTTATGTGCGCCATAGAACAATTCAAATGCATTTATCGTAGTGGTTGCATTATCTCCCTCAGCATCTAAAGATTCCATCTTTGATTCCGCATCACTCTTCGCTCTTAAAATAGCCACAAGAAAGTCAGAATCTAAGCACTTCACAGCTTTATTCTCCGAAGTTCGCTTTTTTCCCAGAACCTTCTCAAATTTGCAAACATCGCTTTTTCTTCCTCATCATCCATATCCCAAGCACCAAAACAATCTTTTAATTTCCCTCGCTTTGATAGCCGGATTATCACATCAGCAAAGCTTTCATTATCTTTTTTTTCTTGAACCAATACATTATACGCTTCTTCTGTTAGAGTTATTGTTTCACTTCCCATTTTTCTACACTTTCCTCTATCCTTTGTAGTTTATTCATCTACCACATAAATAATATTGAATGTTGATTTATTTAAATTTGACCCTCTCCTCATTTTTCATCACGACGATAAAACCTTCACATTATCAAACCAGACGCGAGTATGCGCATTATTGCCGCCTTCTAATCTAATATCTGTGTAATTAGCATTGCCTGTGCTCGTACTTATATCCGAAGCTATTAATTGGTCATCCAACCAAACATCATAGACTCCGTTATTCATATCGGCTTCCACTTTTATGTGATACCATTGATCAAAATTGAAAGGGATATTACCGGGTTGAATTACACGGTTTTCCGCATTGCCAAAAATTACCCCTGCATAACGAGTCCCCCACGGGAAATTCTTAATCCGCTTATAGAGCAAGGTCTTTTAAAGCTAACTATTCCCGATAAACCGAAAAGACCTAAACAAAAGTATAGGTGTAGTAAAGAGCGAGCAGGAATATAAATTATTGACACAGATTAACGCAGAAGAAATTAAATCCGTGTAAATCTGCGTCCTAAACTAAACTAAATTAAATAGTTAGAAGTTATACAATATATACCCTAAAATGACTAACACAGAAACAATAGTAGCAAAAGTGTGGAGTTTCGCAGACGTTTTGCGAGATGACGGCGTCAGCTACGGCGACTACCTGGAACAGCTCACCTACCTGTTATTCCTGAAACTGGCGGATGAATATACAAAACCGCCATATAACCGTGAATTGCCTATTCCGGACGGTTATAACTGGGAAAGCATGCTATCGAAACGAGGCGCTGAACTGGATTCCCATTATGTGAAACTGCTCCGAGAATTAGGTAAAGCCAGCGGAATACTGGGCCAGATATTCACCAAATCGCAGAATAAGATTCAGGACCCCGCCAAGCTTTATCGGGTCATTGCTATGATAAACAATGAAAACTGGAGCTTGATGGGTACAGATCTAAAGGGTAAAATCTATGAAGGGCTGCTGGAGAAAAATGCAGAGGACGTAAAAAGTGGCGCAGGTCAGTATTTCACGCCCCGTGCGCTAATCATGGCAATGGTCGAATGCATACATCCGGCACCCGGAAAAACGATCTGCGATCCTGCATGCGGAACCGGCGGCTTCTTTCTCGCATCTTACGATTTCCTGTGCAACCCCGTGAATTACCGGTTGGATAAGGAGCAGAAAGAATTTCTCAAGGACCGAACATTTTCAGGTAATGAGATTGTTG
>JAYEJE010000263.1:0-5487 GCA_034660415.1 Methanobacteriota archaeon
CAATTCTAGCATTTTCGACTCGTCCTTCAATACCGCTTCTGTTGTCATATCCGCACCCGCAGAAATAGCATGGGCATAGTTTGATAGATCCCTATTGTACATATCAGAATTAGAGTCTACAGAGGATAGAGATACAGAAGCAATCAATAAGTTCTCTACCGCTTTACCGTATGTCTCCTCGTCTGTAAATACAATAGCATCATTCAAAGAGGATAGAAGAGCGAGCGCACCTTTTGTCATGGTAGGTATCCTTTTCCAGTCCACTTCCTTTATTTCACTTCCACCTACAAGTTCCAAAAGCCCCATCCCATTTGATATTATAACCTCTGTAGAGGCGGGATAACGAATATAAAGAGGACTGATTCTAAATGACCTGAACTCATCAACCATCATCGAGATGTTCATTGGCACTATCTTCGCCTTGACCGCTATTTTCTTCGCCTCTACCTCAGAAGCACTAAGATCACAATCCCACGTATAGTCCTTAGGCACAGCCTCCAATCCCGGTTCTATCTTGACCGTAATATTTCTTGACTCGCCAGGGGGTATTACAGAAAAATTCTTCTCGTCTCTTATCCAAAGTTTACCGTATTCGCCTTTAGGGAAAAGACGTAGATTCCGCACCGGCTTATAAAGATAATTCTCTGTTATTGTTAGGTTCATCTCTCGCTTCTCATAGCCTTGCTCTTTCAGCTCTAAAGATCCGAAATCAATGGCTGGCTGCGCAGGCCAAAAATAATCGGAATCGGAAGAAATGTCGAATCCTACCGGCCATAATATCTTTATTGCTATGTCCACCGTTTCACGACCTGCCGCCCCAGCCTCTATTTGCAGTCTTCCGTGGTGTGTTCCTTCAGAAGCATAATAGGGGGCAGTGATCTGGATCTTAACATCTTCATGATCTTTTCCATCAACTTCGACCAATCCGGCATAGACAGTTATAATATTCATATCAATCTCTCGTGGCTCGATGATTTTGCTGCTGAACTTCATCTTTTCATCGCCTTCATTTGTCACGCGCACATAAATGGACTCTTCATATTCCGGTTTTGTTCCCCTTGGCTCATCGAACTTTATTTCCAACTGTTCATCGTCAAGTTTGCCAAGCTTCGCCGGCATTAACATGTATACTTCGACATGTATCATGTTTGGACTTATCTGGGTATTGCTTGTGGTGCTTGATAGGGAATAGGACCATGAATATCTGTTGTGATCTGGCCTTCCAGGAGTCAGAGTAAAATTGATTTTCGCGTACGAGCCTTTTGTTATCTGTATCTGTGTTTTATCCGTTTTAAGCCACTCATTTCCTGTTTTCTTTGCTATTCGTATGTTGACATCCTTATAGCCCCATTTCTCGCTGATCGTGACCGTTTCCGTGGGCTTGTCTGTTCGACGAACCCTTCCGAAATCTATTGACGATTGCGATAATTCAAGCAGTGCATAGTGGGTTATTGATACATAGATGACAACCCGCGTATCACCTATATTGATAGTAAATGGTGTGCGCGTTTCATCCTTGCCCGATTGATCAGCCATGACGGTAAACTGTACGCTGGTGGACGTCTCAGGGCCACAGGTAAAAGAAGAAGGGGCGGTAAGGGTTATATGCGGAGGGGTAGAGGGAATGATTATATCCCCACGAACAGTGGCATTTTGATTATTAGTAATAGTAAAGGATACTGTCTTCGTATTATCTTCTGTCTGCCCGAATGACAAACTCACATCTCTATGTGAGGGACTTACTTCATACGCACTTGCACTCTGCACAGAGCACAAAAGAGCTAAGAGTACAATAGCTACTATTGCAATATCAAATAATAAGCTCTTCGCCCAACCTCGTGTCATCTAATTCCTCACCCCATTTCTTGAACTCCTTCCATAATATAACGACAATGAATGAAAGGATAAGAAGATAAATCCCGACTCGCAGAAGCGCATCAAGCATCAACCTTTGATAAGCATGTTTTATCTCATCTTCAATTTTTATTACGTTCTCCGTCTCCAGTTCTTTATCGTTATGCTTCTCATATAGCCCCTTCGCGCTCTCAAACGAATCCCGCGCTTTTAGTATACTCATGAAATGAGAACCAAAGAATTCAGAAGTTTGTGTTATTGCTTTGTCTCGCTGCACCCGAGCAGCATTAATGTCTTTTGATGCACTTTTCATATCCCGGTCGTAGATCCTTTCATTTCGCCTCGACTCGAACGCCATCCTGCTCGCATCACTGGGCATGCTACCTTTCTCGTATGCCATCGAACTTCTTCGCTCATAATCTAGTTTCAGCTTCGTTTCAGCAGTATTCCTCGCCGCATCCTCGAAGAATTTGCCTTCAGCACGATAAAAACGCATAAGTGCAAGCATAGAAAGCATAGGTATTCCATTTCTTTCCGCGGTTGGACATCCAGTGAGCGTAGTTATGGACATGTTTATTCTATCCGCGGCTTCTACCGCATTTATATGGTCGACTGGGTCAGAACTTTCGCTTTCATTTACCATTAGTTCAAAATCATCAATAATTCTGAGCGAAAGATCCACCCACGCTTTTGTAGTTGCGGTCACATCCCGGCTATCCAAGCCCTGTATTATCGTCTGCATTTTGGTTTTTGCAAGCAGTAATTCGCCATAATCGTCAAATAATTCGGGCTTATCCGGCGATAAAATATCCTCTAGTAGCTCTCTCTTCAACTCATCTGACCCGGCCACGATCGTGGCAGAAGAGATGAATATGACGATGCCCAGTAGTATTATCAACAGAGCCAAACTTTGCCCTTTCATCAGAAAACAATAAGGCTTAGATACATTTATATATGCGCCCTTTCAATTAGAGAAATAATACAATAAAAAGGATAAAATGCCATACCTATTTATCGGAATAGGAAACGCAGGAGGGGCAATTCTCGAGCCTTTGTTAGCATATAAAGAGGTAAAAAGCGCTAAGCCAATCGTTATAAAGCACCAGGCAGGGAATGATATAGCTAATAAAATAAGTGCCACTTTAAAAGAAGCAAAAGACCTCAAATTCACATTCCTATTCGCAGGGCTTGGTGATAGTAATATAATGCCTCAGATAGCAGAAACGCTGAGTGGGCAAGGGCTAAAGGTAGTTCTTGTTGCTGTTTTACCTGCGGAGAGGAGAGAGAAAAAGGAAGTGCTAATTGACGCATATTACGCAATGGAAAACCTTAAGGAGCATGTGAACACGTTTTTGCTCGTTGATAACCAGAAGATAGCGCATCTTCCAAATTATACTGATTATTTCCCGCGCTATAACAGATATATCGCATCCTGTCTCGCAGACCTTCTTATTGGAACATCACAATCCAGCTCGTTACCTGATGAGATGCAATTGTCTATGGATGATGCTCTAAAGGCGTTATCATTTGGCGATATGCCCGGATATGTAGCTTTATCGCGTGCTTCTGAACTGACAAAGGGCTTATGGGGCTATATATTCCCGTTTTTGATGCACCGACCTCTTGACCTTGGAACACTACTTCATATCGCCTTGGATAAGCTCAGCGTTTCTAATGCTCCTATAGGCTGTGATAAGAGCATCACCGCTATTCAAGTCCCGGAATATTATATCAAGAATAAGAAAGTGGATAATGGGCTAATAGAGGAATTCATGCACGCTTATTCAAAAGAAATCCATCTGACTGTAGCCGCTACAAAGCGGAATATAGCTGCGGTAACCAATCTCTTCACTTACAAGTTCGATCAATTGGAAAGATTACGAGAGATAAGGAGGCTTGCGTATGAATAAGATATTTATTCCACTTGCTTTTTTAGCTTTAATCGCACTCGGCGTTGTTATTCTCTTCAACACCGGATCGGACCTTGCAATAACGTTTATACTCCTGTTCATCCCTGCTGTGATAGCGCTGTCATTCTTAGTACAATATCTCGTCACGGCAAGGGGAAAGAATATAAAAGAGAAGGTAATGGAAAGGGACATCACGAGTATTGCGGAACGCTATACAGAGCTAATACGCACGTTATACGATTTCGAGGATAAATATGGACCGAGTACAAAGGAATTCCGTGATGATTTAGGGAAGGTAAAGGATGGGTTATCTGGGCTGGGCTGCGAGGTAAATGGCAAGATAAGAATAGACAAAACGAAGATAAAGAAAGTAGCTTTTGCTGATCTCGACTGGCTAAAAAAGACGTTTGATGAGATAAGAAAGCGGCATGAGATTATCCTTTACTCTCATGCGCTGGACAAATGCAGGGCGTATTTGGAAAGTGCAAGTGCGCTTGAAAGCGCAGGCTATAAGAATATTCGGGATCAGATACGGAAGATGGAAACAAAGATACAGGGGGACGACCGTGTAGAAATGGATGCACTAGAGTTAGCCATCTTCATGAATGAATTTACTTCGATCTTGGATGACGCGCTACGAATATGTTTGCGAGATGCAACCAGTTTAGAAGGCGAAGGTAAAGAGATTGCAGACACTGCCAGAATCAGAACTAATATAAAACTTGTTGAGCATAGCATAGAGCTGGGTAACTACGAAAACGCAACTACTGTATTGATCAGTATGATTGAAAGATTAACAGGTGTGCTGGAGGAAGAGTTTGAACGGTATAAGGAAGACACGCTTGAGCTGTTAAAGGTGGTAGCTGGAATTTCGGATACCGCAGAAGAGGCAGGAGGAAAAGATATAGAATGGTTGAAGGAGAATATAGGTGCGTGCGTGGAGCCTTCGGAGATGCGAAAGCTGCGGAAGCATAACGATACGCTCATAAAAACGTCCATAACCGCTATAGAGTTGGTATACAACAAGATATTCGAGCTTGAAGGTGAAATAGCGAATGAGAATCCTGCAACGGACGTATATCCGGTGGAATATTGGGCGAGAGAGAAAATGAGTGAGATAGAGGAACTTAAATCTATGTCAAAATCAGACGTCCCTGCATATACACGCCGATATAGGCTTTTTGCTTCTGACGCTCATTCGAGGGTGATATACGATGCCGAGAGGTTGCAGTATATAAAAAAGGCTATTTGAAGTAGCCCCATCCTGTTTCTCTACTCGTATTTGTATAGCTAATCTTAAAAACCACGAGATTCTACAAGATTAACACAAGAAATTAAGGTTAATAGGGATGGGATAGCCAATAGTTTATTAAAACAGGATTACTATTATTGTTTTCTCGTGAAAATCTGTGTAATCTTGTGGTTTGCTAAACAAATACCTCTGCCTTATCTTTCGCATTTATTCGCTCAATCGAACAAATTTTGCACTGATTGATGGACTCCCGTCTCTGTAATCACCGCTTCTATCAGCTCGAACGGTGTAAAATCGAATGCCGGATTATAAACGTTCACATCAAGCGGTGCAATTTGCGTACCCGCGAAGAATAAAAGCTCTTCCGAACTCCGTTCCTCTATCTCAACATCCTTATAACTCCGCTCTGTATCAAAAGAGGAACGAGGCGCAGCGACGTAAAAGGGTATTTTATGCGCTTTCGCTACCACA
>JAYEJE010000264.1:0-5470 GCA_034660415.1 Methanobacteriota archaeon
AGTGAAGCTTTTCTTAAACCCTTTTGCTTCGCAAAAGCGTTTACGGAAAACACCTCGTGGAAGAAAATGTTTTAGGAGATGAAAAAAGAAAAAAATGAAAACAGAAAAAAATTCTTTTGGTAAAGCTTTTCTTTCAAAGAAAAGGTTTGTATTGATAGGATTAGCACTTTGTGCAATGCTGCTGGTATCTCCAGCGCTTGCAAGTGACGCAGGCACTTTAGAGATTTACGGCAATGCAAATGAAGACGATACCATTGACATGCGTGATTTAACCTACGTAAAGCTGATTTTCTTCGGTAAGAAACCCGAGACGGAGTTAGCAGATGCCAAATACGATGGCAAGATAAACCCACTGGATTTCATTCAGATTAAGTTGATTATTGTGGGTAAGGAGAAGGAGCTTACAGTCGTTGATTCCGCAGATAGGATAGTGACGGCTAAAGAACCCATAGAGCGGATAGTTGTATTCAACCATGGGATGTTCGTGACAATGCGATCAATTAAGGCAACAGACAAAGTAGTTGGTGTTTGCGAGAGGTTGGTGTCGCACTATGGAGCCGTATTTCCAGATGTCGGAGACTATCCAACAGCGGGTTGGTTTAGAGAACCTGATTACGAGGCAGTATTGAGACTCAATCCTGATGCTGTTTTTCTTGGCGGGAAGGATCTGATATTTGGTGGGAACGAAGAGATTATAGAGAAGTTCAAGCAAATAGATCCAAGTATCGCAGTAATTTGCTTTGACTGCGACAACCCATCGTATTATGTGGAAGAAGTAAGAAAATCGGGATACCTATTTGGAAAAAGAGAGGAAGCGGAGGAATTCATTGAGTTCTATGAGAAATATACGAACGTGATCGAAGAGGGAGTGGCTAAAATCTTGGAAGAGGATAAACCGAAGGTCTACTTTGAACTGCCTCATAAACAGTATCAGACTGTAGGTGCGGGGACACCATGTCACAATATGATTGTATATGCTGGTGGTGATAATATCTTTAGCGACTTATCTGGTAGCATAGATATAGACCCCGAGGAAGTGATAAAGCGAAATCCAGAGATTATAGTCAAGGGTGGAAAATCTCCCGGCTATAATTTAGATGATCCAACTATATTGAAAAAAACAAGAGACAAAATCATGAAGCGTTCAGGATTGACGGATGTGGCTGCAGTGAAAAATGAAAGCGTGTACATATTTCCTTATGGTTTTGTTTGTACACCAACACACTTTATATGCACGGCATACCTTGCAAAATGGTTCCATCCAAAATTGTTCAAAGACTTGGATCCAAAGGCAATCCATCAGGAATACATCACGAGATTCCTTGAAGTGGAGTATGGCTTGGATAAGCACGGTGTGTTTGTGTACCCGGAGGTGAACTGATATTATGCCTGCTGAAAGCAATGATAAGATTTGTCGAGAAAGTTATGTCGCGAACCCCATCGGCTATGTCAAATCAAATTATCACCATTTTGATGATGTACCACACGCTCATGGAAAAAACGGGTGGGGCGAAGATACTACGGAAATAAAATTTTATCCCGAGCATGCCCCAGATTTAGAAGGTTTAAAGGGTTATTCACACATAATTGTGCTCTTTTGGGTTCACAAAGCAAGAGAATGGGAGCTGCCAAAACAGCACCATAAGCCCCCAGGGGTGAAAGTATTTGCCACCAGGATGCCAGTCAGACCTAATCCTATCGCTCTTTCGATAGTGGAATTAGTGAATTTTTCGCCTGAGAACGGAGAGGTGTTAGTGAAAGGGTTGGATGCCTTAGATGGAACTCCTATTCTGGATATAAAACCTTATATTGCTGATTTCGACAGCTATCCAGAAGCAACATTGCCAAAATGGGTTGAGAAAGCATTAGAGCATCACCACGCTCATGATAATCATTAAAAAGAAGTGGAAGATGGTGGAACGTGATGGGAAAAGAAGAAAAAATTAGGAGGTGAAAAAGAAAAAAATGAAAACAAAAACATTAACAGTAGTGGAAATAGTAATCGTGCTGTGTTCGATGCTGGTAGTGGCTATGCCGGCAATTGCCGCGGAACAAGACGATTACGTCTTGGGCATTTACGGCAATGCAAACGAAGACGATACGATTGACATGCGCGATTTAACCTATGTAAAGCTGATTTTTTTTGGCAAGAAACCGGAGACGGAGTTAGCGGATGCGAAATACGATGATAAAATAAACCCGCTGGATTTCATTCAGATTAAGTTGATTATCGTGGGTAAGGAGAATGAGCTTACGCTTGTTGATTCCGCGGATAGAACCGTAACGGTGAAGAAGCCAATAAAGAGGATAACCGCTTTTTCTACAACCTATGCTGAAGCGCTACGAATAGTGAACGCAAAGGAAAATGTTGTTGGCGTTTCCTCTGCTATAACGAAAGATGAAATTTTCTTTCCCGAACTAAGCAAATTACCCTCTTTTGGAGGTATGTGGAGTCCGGATATTGAAGCGCTAATCGCACTTGAGCCTGATGTCGTTCTGACAAGTAAAAAATGGCCATCGCCAGCGAAACTTGAGGATAAACTGGAGGGCACTGACATTATAGTCATTCGTATGGAGTTCACCGATCCTGAGGTATTGGCAAAAGAAATGAACAAGTTAGGATACATGCTTAATAAGAACGAGGAAGCAGGAGATTTTATTGAGTTCTATCAGGGGTATCTTAATACAATCAAAGATAAAATAGAGGGTTTTTCAGAGGATGATAAGCAACGAGTATATTTAGAGTATTCTAAAGAATACCAAGCAGCTTCTGAAGGTTCTGTACTTCATCAGTTATGCACTATGGCTGGTGGAATCAACATAGCGAAGGATTTAGGGGCGTCATATCCGGAAATAGATGCGGAATGGCTGCTTCTAGAGAATCCCGACATCATGATCAAATGGTGTCCCCGTGATTACCTGAAAGCCAAGAGAGATGAGCTCATTGGGCGGTCAGTATTAGCTAACCTCAGCGCAGTGAAGGATGACGAAGTCTACGCAATTGCATATGAAATTACAACCAGACCAGCAGGCTTTGTGGGTGTGGCATACATGGCAAAATGGTTCTATCCCGAACAATTCACGGGTTTGGATCCGAAGGCAATATATCAAGAGTACCTGACAGAATTCCAGGGCGTTGATATTGACGTAGACGTTGCATATCCTGCGGCGAGCTGAGTCAACCTGAGATGAGCGACGAGATAACGAATGAGAGAAAAAGAGCAGAAGATGAATAAAGGGAAAAGAAAAGGTTTTAGGAGGTGAAAAGGAAAAAAATGAAAACAAAAATAGTAGTAGTGATAGGATTAGCACTTTGCACAATGCTGCTGGTATCTCCGGCACTTGCAAGTGATGCAGGCACTTTAGAGATTTACGGCAATGCAAACGAAGACGATACGATTGACATGCGCGATTTGACATACGTGAAGCTGATTTTCTTCGGTAAGAAGCCGGAGACGGAGTTAGCAGATGCGAAATACGATGGTAAAATAAACCCGCTGGATTTCATTCAGATTAAGTTAATTATCGTGGGTAAGGAGAAGGAGCTTACTTTTGTTGACACCACAGGGAAAGCCATAACATTAGACTATCCCATAGAAAGAATAGCTGTTTTAAACGCTGGTGCTGGTGCTGTAATTACTGCTTTAGGTGCCGAGGACAAAGTGGTGGGAGCAACTGAACAAGTGCTTACACTTCCGGAAACTGCAAAAACATTTGAAGACGTACCCTCGCTCGGAACCATAATGCACCCCTGTTTGGAGACGACAATAGAAGTAGACCCGGAAGTAGTCTTTGCTTTTGCCGCTTGCCCTGGAGCAAGAGGAGTGGCAATGAAGTTTGCTGAGGATTTAGAATACTACGACATCCCCATGGCATTCTTCAGCTTCCTTCCAGATATGGATACTATCCGTTCTGATACAATGACTATGGGGTGGCTACTCAATGAACAAGAGAAAGCAGAGGAGTATGTTGATTTCTTTGAAAACTATTACAATATAATCGAAGAGCGCACTAAAGATTTGAGCGAAGATGAAAAAAAGCAGGTGTACATGGAGAATCTCGATTATATGGTAGCATACTACATGTATCAAATGATAAATATTGCGGGGGGCAGTGACATCGCAGCGGATGTGGTAACACCTGCCAGGCATGTAAAAGTAGCTCCGGAATGGGTAGTGAAACAAAATCCCGAGATAATACTTTCAAGAAATATGCCGGTTATGGCATATCTCGGACATGGTAAAACAGACGAAGAGGCAGCGCAGGGAATATTGGAGGACATCAAGAGTCGCCCTGGCTGGTCTGAGATAGACGCTGTGAAGAATGACGAGGTGTATCTATTCTCTCTTGAAATGGCTACGCTAAGAGCTCCTATCGGTGTAATTTACATGAGCAAGATGTTCTATCCAGCGCGTTTTGGTGATGTAAACCCAGACGAGATATTAAGAGAGTACCTCGACCAATTCTATTGCATCGAAGAGATTCCTGAAGGAATACTTATCTACCCATATCCGTGGTAATACCAAGGACAGGCATGGCAAGCAAAAACAAATAAATGCAAAAAGTGTAAAAATTTAGGAGGATGTAGGGTGGCAAAATTGCCACTCTGTTACATTTTATTAAAATGAGTGTGAAAATGAAGAGTATTGATGTTAATGAATTAAATATAGACGAATTGATAGAAAAGGGTATTGCGTTTCATGGGCATTTGGGTCCTTTCTTAGTTGTTGGTATCAAAATGGGTATTATTGCACTGAAAGAGCTAAATTCAAGTGGATATTCCGATATGAGTGTTCTGGTAGAAACAGGAACAACACCGCCAATTTCTTGTTTAACTGACGGCATACAGGTTTCTACTGGCTGCACTTTGGGTAAGGGGAACATAAAGGTGATAACGAATAAAAAACCAAAGGCTGTTTTTACAAGAGAAGGGAAATCATTGGCGATAGAATTAAAATCAGAGATTTTAAGAAAGATACAGGAGAGTGGGGCTGTTGAAGAATCCGCGGGAAGAATTGCAAATATGACTGATGAGGAACTTTTCAATTTCAATGCAAAGGTAATTTTTAATTTTAAAAGAGAGGAGGAAGGAGAATAGAATAAATGGGTGAAATTATCAGGAAGACAATAAAGGAATTAGAAAACTTGGATGTGAATGGAACACTCTCAAACGTAGTCATTACCAGAATTGGCCCGTGGACATTGAGCTATGTGAAATACGATGATGGCATAGTTGGCTGTGGTTTAGCGAACAACGAACTGAAGATTCCTGAAGATGTAACATTCATAAGGGAATTGCTCAATTTGAATGTTTACGAAGCTATGAGCAGGTTGGAGTGTTTTGAGAATAGTGTATTTATAAACTCACTGAGGGCTTCAATAACCTCTGCTCTCTCATACAGATTGATGAATGATGAAAATGCGTTAAAAAAAGACGAGTATACTGTTGAAACTTATAAATATAATGCAC
>JAYEJE010000265.1:0-5397 GCA_034660415.1 Methanobacteriota archaeon
TGCTAATAAGGAACTTTAACCGCCAGTTCTTTCGCGGGATCGCAGTTGTAACAGAGAAGAATATCCGGCTTTATTACACTAAGCCGCCGGTTATTATATTCGGTTTCTTGTTTCCACTATTCATGTTTCTGGCCTTTTATCTCGGTAAGGAAGTAGATTTTCACGTCTTCTTTCCCGGGCTTTTAGCGATGTTCCTATTCTTTATCGCATCATCTGTAGGTCCACTAATTACGCCCTGGGAGAAACAGGCAGGTACTTATGAACGATTGCTGTCATTTCCGGTTAGTATCAATACAATTATTCTGGGCGACTGTGCAGCGGGCATGATTTTCGGTATTATGATAAATGTTGTTGTCTTAGCGGTGGGGCTGATAACTTTGAATTACAGTTTGAACATAATGATATTCTGCTTGGGTATGTTGTTGGGTGCGTTCTGTTTCTCTTCTCTTGGTGTGTCACTGGCATCGCCGTCCGTTCAAAATCCGTCATATGTAATGATGTTTTCCAGTATTATCCGCTTCCCACTGATATTCATTAGCGGTATCTTCATACCGTTAGAGGACCTGCATGGACTCGGAAGAGTGCTGAGTTACTTCTCGCCCATTACCTATCTGGTTGATATATTCAATTTCAGTCTCAGAGGGCAATCGAATATCTCGCTAATTGTCGATTTCACAGCGCTATTTGTTTTCAGTCTGATATTCGTATATTTAGCGAATAGATTGCATAAACGGAATTTGATGCGGGGGCTGTGAGTTATCGGCGTGGGATTATGAATTACGAATTAGGGGTCATTTGTAATTGAATCTCATTTGCGTTCGGTTAAGTATTTATTTATGGCCCACAAAACCAAAAGTAAAGACCTACAAAAATATTTATACTGACACCGATTAACACTAATTAACGCAGATAAATAAATAGAACCGCTTATATACTCTAAAATAAAAATTTTGTATATATGTAGTATTATCATATAGGTGGAACAAAAGATGGATGAAGAAGAAAGCTATAAGAGGGCGAAAAAAAGAGTGGGTGAGCTACGGGGATTTTACGAACATTTAATCGCTTATGTTGTAGTGAATATAATGCTCGTCATTATTAACCTCGTTACCAGCCCGGATACGCTATGGTTCTACTGGGTAACCATTTTCTGGGGAATCGGGGTTATCTGGCATGCGATAAGTCTTTACGGCAAACTGGGCAAAAACTGGGAAGATAAGAAGATAAAAGAGATTATGGAAAAAGAAAAAGGGAAATGAATAAGAAACAGCTACACCTGCGGTAACAGTAACACCAACGCTAACACCAACTCCATCCCCAACACCTACTCCTCCTTTGAAAACTGTTTTGGACAAAGAAGCAGTAGAAAAAACGCCATGGATGAAGGTCGTGTTTCATGACCCGTCGTTTGCCTTTCAATTTCAGAGAACGATTGGATATTCTTACTATGATGGTGCTGACTACGATAAGTGTCTGTGCACCGCCTGTCGCATCAAGGAAGGAGATTGCGAAAGCTGGTACGAAGAGTGGCTCAAGACTGCCGACCGGGTCTGCGAGATCGCTGATAAATGCCTTGCCGAAGGTCATAATGTCAGTGCCCGAGAAGCCTATCATCGTGCCTCAAACTACTACCGCACTGCCGAGTTCTACCTTGCTTATAAAGATCCGAGCGACCCTCGTATTCTGGAGACATGGAGAAAAAGCCGGGAGTGCTTTATCAAGGCGGCTCCGCTCTTTTCGCCACCGTTTGAGGTAGTTGAGATACCTTATGCGGGGACAACTCTGCCAGGGTATTTTTTCCGTGTGGACGATTCGGGCACTCCTCGTCCCACGCTGATCCTACAAACTGGCTTTGACGGGACCGCTGAGGAACTTTATTTTGAGGGTTGCGCTGCCGCCCAGCGGCGAGGCTATAACTGCCTGGCGTTTGAAGGTCCCGGGCAGGGCAGGGTCATCCGCGAGCAAAAGCTACATTTCCGACCTGACTGGGAGAAGGTGGTCACGCCCGTGGTAGATTACGCGTTGACAAGACCTGAAATTGATCCCGACCGCATTGCGCTCATGGGCGTGAGCTTAGGTGGTTATTTTGCACCCCGCGCTGCTGCGTATGAGCACCGCCTCGCAGCTTGCATTGCCAACGGAGGTGTCTTCGATCCTTTTGAAGGCTTGGTATATCCTGAATCCCCAGAGGCCGTTAAAGAGTATATAATCCAGGACCCATCGTCTTTTGACGCTGAGATGAGAGAAAAGGCAAAGTCGAATACGGGGTTGCAATGGGCTATGGAGCAAGGGATGTGGGCGTTCGGAGCGGCATCTCCGAGTGAGTGGATGCTTAAGTTCGCTAATTACACAATGAAAGGCAGAGCGGACAAGATCACCTGCCCAACGCTGGTTTGCGATGGCGAGGGGGACCTTGACTACCCCGGGCAGGCTAAAAAGTTGTACGATGCTCTAACATGTCCCAAGGAGTACATGCTCTTTACGGTTGAAGATGCCGCAGAACAACACTGCCAGATAGGCGCCATGGCGATTTCACACCAGCGTATCTTCGACTGGCTTGATAAGACCTTTGCGGAAATAGGTAGTGGGCTGGGTTAAACAATAGGAGGGCAATCAAATGTTTAAAGACATATTGAAAAAGATGGCGGAGACTTTCTCTGTTGTTTTCGTTCTTAATCCTATGGAAGTTGGGATATTAAAATTAAAATTAAAATGGCCAAATCCAATGCTTCGGAACCTAGTATGACGACCCATCGCATCGAGGCGTTAACGGATGGCATCTACGCCATCGCAATGACGCTGCTGGTATTGAACCTTGCGCTTCCGGAAGTAGGGACGGACCAGGCAGTACAGTTGCATGACGCGCTGTTTGGGCAAGCGCATAAATTTTTTAATTATGCACTCAGTTTTATCCTCCTGGCTATCTTCTGGATTATACATCACGACCAATTTCATTTTATCAAACGAATCGATCGAAACCTTCTCTGGCTAAATATTTTTTGTCTTATGTTTGTAGCTCTGATACCTTTTTCTACTTCTCTAATTGGCGATTATCCTGATGAAACGATAGCAAAACTGTTTTTCGATTCCAATTTGTTCATGTTGGGGCTATTCAATAGCTTGAATTGGGTTTATGCCACAAAAGGTTATCGTTTGGTAGATCGCAGCCTCGACCCGCGACGCATAGCAATAGGGAAAAGACGAAGCGCTGTTACCCCGATTGTCGCTCTTATGGCGATGGGATTATCTGTAATAACACCACAGTGGTCTTCGTGTGTATCTATCTTAATTCCTGTTTTATTAGCACATCCGCAGTTTCGGCACATATGGAGAACAGAGACTTGAAAAGTGGCCATTGCGAGAATATCATCTTCCGTGTAAATCCACGTCTTAGTTAAATAG
This sequence comes from Methanobacteriota archaeon, assembly GCA_034660415.1. Classification (GTDB taxonomy): domain Archaea; phylum Halobacteriota; class Syntropharchaeia; order Alkanophagales; family Methanospirareceae; genus Methanophaga. Next base: position 3,403 of record JAYEJE010000265.1, read on the forward strand.
GTAGATGTTATACAGTATATACAACAAGCTATGGAACGTGTAATTGCAGTTGATTTAGGCGGCACGAATCTCCGGGTGGCGCTGGTATCAGAAATTACGGGACAACTCATTAAAAAAATCGTTGTCAGGACAAAAACAGAAGGCAGTTCTCCACTTCTCATTGCTGACGACATCACAGAAAAGATACGGCAATTGACGAGCCCAGAAGAGCTAAAGGAAATTCGGGGTATAGGGATTAGTAGTGCAGGCCCAATCGACATCCGCAAAGGTGTATTACTCAATCCACCAAACATTAGCTTTCCGTCTGTACCACTGGTACAGCCAATCCGGGAATCTCTGGGTCTGCCGGTATATCTGATCAACGATTGTCGTGCAGGGGTACTGGGCGAGACCTGCTTTGGTGCCGGAAAGGGCTGTGAAAATGTAGTTTACATCACGATCTCAACAGGAATCGGTGGCGGTGCAGTGATAAACGGCAAGCTGTTACTTGGTCGGGACGGCAACGCAACGGAAATCGGGCATTTCTGTGTTGATACACGCTATGGTATCCGCTGCGGGTGCGGCAATTATGGCCACTGGGAGGGCTACGCATCAGGAAAGAATATTCCACGATTTTTTAAGCGATGGTGTGAATCAGAAGCTCATAATGACGTTGCGTTTGACGGTAGTACCAGTGAGTCCATCTTCGCAGCCGCGAAAAATCATGACCCGTTAGCGTTGCGGTTCCTTGAGGCGTTGGGAGAGATCAATGGACGGGGCATTTCAAATGTTCTTGTAGCCTATAATCCGGAGCTCATCATATTGGATGGCGCTGTGGTCCAGTACAACCAGAATTACATAGTGCCATATCTGAAGAAGAATATCGAGCATTACTTGACGGTACCGGAAATCAAGGTCAGTACTCTTGAGGGCTTGGCTCCGTTACTGGGTGCGTCTGTTGTTGCAAGAGGCTATGCTATGAAACTGAGTTTATCTCATTCAGAACCGCTATGTTGAGTGAGAGGCGCTAAGTTTGGCGGTCTGTACCCTAGGCGATTCGATCACACTCCAAGACAACTTGTGACCCTGAATGGAGAATACCGGGTCAAAGAGCATGTATAGCAATCTATAAAAGTTTTTATACTTCTAATGTTTTGTAATGGGTGACATGGTGGAAGACCTAGGCAGTGTAATAAAAAAAGGGTTCAATACGTGGAAGGCGAATTTGTGTATTAGTCTCCCTATTCTGTTTAGTTCGATAATAACAGCCATAGTCGCACTCATAATCATAGGCAGTGCCATATTGGCAGCAGTTCCTTCGCTACCCTCTTTGATACCGCACTTATCCAAACCAGATGAACTCACACCGGAACTTATTCTACCGCTTATGTCGCAATTAATTCAAAGTATAGGTCTGATCATAGCTGCCGTCATCATCGCCGTGATTTTAGGGTTGCTGATAAGTGCCTTTTTCAACGCCGGTGCAATTGGCATGGCGAAAGAGGCGACGGAAACGGGTAGAACCAGTCTGTCCGACATGAAAGAATACGGTAAGCGTAAATTCATTAGTTTGCTCTTTGCCGACATCATCGTTGGTTTAATCGCACTTATAGGTTTCGTTTTCTTGATCCCCGGCATAGTTTACTCACTTCCTATTATAACAACGTCTTCAGAGCCGGCACCGAATGTGATCCTTCTTGTGATGATTATGGTGGGCATAATATGTATGGCTATCTACACGCTAATAGTAACCATTTTATTCGCCCTCACACGATATTCAGTTGTTATAGATGACCTTGGTGCGGTAGAAGGAGTTAAGAAAGGTTTTAACATATTCAGGAAACATAAATTAGACGTCTTTTTGCTCTGGCTTGTCGCGCTTGTGATAGGCATTGTTGTTAGCATTATTCTCAGCTTAATACCCTACATTGGACAGTTTTTAAACATGGTTGTATCTGTTATCGTTATTCAACCTTTAGCAGTTATATGGTGGAGCAGATTCTATCTGAGTATAGT
>JAYEJE010000266.1:0-5313 GCA_034660415.1 Methanobacteriota archaeon
TAGGTTTTGATAATAAAAACCCAATTACCTTAGGAAGTAGTGAAAAGACCTAAAAAAGAACCTCCTTTTTCGGTAAAGCCTTTTTCTAAAGAAAAAGGGTTTAAAATAAAAAGAATAGTATGCCAATCAAAACAAACAAAATTCCTGTGATTTTCGTTAATGTCTCTCGATTCACTTTATCAGAAATGAATTTGCCTAAATATATTGCAATTATAGAAACCAAACTTAACGCTATTATAACGCCTATTAAAACCATCAAGCCATTGTATCTGGTTGCGAACAATCCCGCGGCTATTTGTGTCTTATCCCCCCATTCTGAAACGAAAACCAGGATAAAACCGGAGTAAAACGGATTTTCGAAATAGTATTTGCTCTTTGTTACTTCCATTTTGTTTCTAAAGAACAACATTAATAACCCAAAAATTATGAAAACCGCAGCCGAAAGTATTTTTATTAAACCCCTGGGTATGAGATGTGTAATCTCCTCTCCCGCTAAAATCGCTATTCCATCTACTACAAAAAAGGCCAGTATCGTACCGAGAAATAAATACATATGTTTTTCGGTTTTTGAAGCTAAGAGCAGGATGGATAGTTGCGTTTTGTCACCTAATTCCGCTAAACCTACTACAATCAAGGGAATTAATAGATCTGGTACCATTTTTGTTTGTATATGGAGTTCAAGTTATATCTTCATAAATTAAAAAGTACGGAGTTCCAGAGTGATGGCGATATTATCGTTGCCGCAATCGGGAAGAATTCATACAAGGACGGTAAATTGAGAATTAACAAAACACAATATTTGGCAGGAAGGCCCCACGTGATTTAAACTTAATTCTGTTGCTTTTTCCACCCTTGAACGAATAATTGTTGAGTACATTATATAATGAGAAATTAAAAGATTAGCGAGTTGAGATAAAAGAAGCTGGAACTGCATGGTGAAGGCGATTGAGACTATGATTGATGTGCGAGATGGGACTTTGGGACAAAAATGCCTTAATGTCGTCTTTCCACCGAGAAAATCAGTCAAATAACCACAGAAAAATGAAGACCTGCCGTAAAATATACTCTGAAGATATCGTTGACGTCTGCATTGAGCGGTTCAACAAAATAAAGCATCCTGAACCAGAAACGTCTACATTGATCTATGACATTACATCTACTTATTTTCAGCTCTTGCAATCAACCATAATTTCTGTGCTCACTAAAGAGCAAAAGGCGATTATTGAAAAATTGAGGTTTGCGGATGCGCTCTTTTAGGGTTGTAGCCTCAACACCGATACCAGCACTAAAAAAGATGTAAAGAGAAGAGTCGAGCACCACTCCCTCTCTTTCTCTTTTATTTTTTACTCGTTCACTTACAAGGTTCTTCATATTCATCTGCATTTGTAGACGACATTTATGGTAGCGTGGATTTCCACCGCTTTTGGCTCGATTGGCGGAGCTAATGCCATTGGAGCAGGAGTTGGAATATCATAGTCAAATCCGCCTTCTCGATATGTTTGTTCTACATACACGCCACTCTCCTTTACCGCAGACACCCTCACGACCTCAAGACCTAAACCACTGGCTATCGCATCGGCTTTTGATTCTGCATCCTCGCAAGCTTCTTTTATTGCTTCTTTCTTCAATTCCTTCTTCTTATCTTCATTTAACCCGAATTCTATCCTTCTCACTTTGTTAGCACCTGCGTTTATCGCTTCTTCGATAACTTCTCCTATTTTATCTAAATCGCTGAGTTCAACTGTTACTTCGTTATTCACTTTATATCCTACTATTTCATCATCCTCCTTTTCGTAATCTCTAACTGACCTAATCCTAAAATAGGTGGTTTCCATACTAGTTTTAGGAATACCAAGCTCTTCCATCGCTTCGATTACCGCAGCCATCTTCGCAGAATTCTCCTCCAAAGCGTCCGTTACATTTTCCGATTGCGTTTCCACTCCCAGGCATACTTTTGCCTCATCCGGCTCTGCTTCTATAATTCCACTTCCATAAACTGAGATGGTGGAATTACCATTACTATCTACTGTAGTTGCCCCGGAAGGGATATTACCTACAATAGCTAGGCATATAGCCAATATCGCTACTGCACTTATTGCCAATATCTTTTTCATCCATATCACCTCCTATTATTTTCAAACCCTTCTTTTTATTTTACCTCCCTTTTAGTGCCACTCCTTGGCACAAATATCAGAGTAGTTCTCGAACCGACTCATGAGGGGATGGTGGTCTTCGTCTGAATCTATGACGTAAGGTGTATCACCAAGCCCGTCACCATCTGCATCCGGACCTTTGTAATCGCTCCAGAAGTTGCCCATGTAACTGGTGAAAGTCGTGTTCTTGTACTGGTAGGTCAATGGCTCTGTTGAGTTCCAGAAGTTGCCAGAGATCTCAGGATGAACGTTCTCTAGGTTGTTTATGAAATTATTGAGATAAATTTTGTTGTTGCCGGAATTTGAGAGGTCGATGCCGTTATGCTCGTTGCTGCTGAAGTTGGTCTCGCCTGTGCGGGGGTTGTAGGTTTTTCTGCTGCTGGGATATACGGGGTAGATGCCATAGATGTTGTAGCTGACGGTGTTGCCTGTGATGGTGTTGTCAGATGATTCGGCGATTAAGATTCCATAGAACTTGTTATCATTGGCGATGTTGCCTGTAATGGTGTTTTTGCTGGAAAACACGAGTTTGATGCCTGCCGAATTGTTGCTGGCATTGTTGCCTGTAATGATATTGTTCATTGAAAGCCAGATCCCGATGCCCGTTCCATTAATGGTGCTGGCTTTGTTGTCTATAACAGTGTTGTTGGTGGATTTGTAGAGTTTGATGCCCTCAAATTTGTTGCTGGCTTTGTTGTCTATAACAGTGTTGTTGGTAGATTTGGAGAGGCCGATGCCAAAGAGGTTGCTGCTGATTTGGTTGTTCTCTATCCTTGAGTTGCTGGTGTTGAGGAAATAAACGCCATCTGAGTTTTTTGTGAGAGTCAGACCTGTTACTGTGATGTTATCGCAATCGATGCAGTAAACTGTGCCTGCATTTGAGGACGAATCGATGACCCTATCAGAAGCACCAACAAGATAGTAAATCGGCTTTCCATCTACAAGGTTGCTAGTGTCGATGTTATTGTCGTTCGCACCCCATACACCAAAGTTGTAGCCGTTGCCTGACATCCGATTATCTTTTAATGTGTTGTTGCTGGAAAAGTATAGTACAATGCCGTAGTCGCTATTGGTGGCGTTAATGTCTCTAACGATGTTATTTTCTGACATTATCCTAATTCCTGCCCCTAGCCGACCAGTTGAGTTGGTCACCTCGAACCCCTCAAGCACTATCCCCTCTGCGCTCAAGATGATCGCACTGCCATTGCCTCTTGCGTCCACGATCGGCTTCCCCGTGTCTGTATCCACTCCTCGGAGCACGAGCTGCTTGGTCACGTCCACATTCTCGTAGTATGTTCCGCTGTACACCTCAATCGTGTCGCTGGAACTTGCCGCATCTATCGCATCCTAGATTGATTCGCCAGGATGAACATAATGCGTTGCCGCGGAAGCAGTTCCAATGCTTAGAGAGACCAATACTGCGAATAGAGCCACGAATACTAATGCCTTTCGCTTTCCAAAATTCACTCTTTTTTCGCTTCTCATCTTTTTATTTTACCTCTGTTTTAGCGCCACTCATTGACGCTTAAATAGAGTTGAGAGGAGGGGTACTATATATAATTAACCATAGCTACGAATCACGTTGAAGTTATGTTTAGTCATAGCACATCAAGCTCCGTGCTAACTTAACCGTTTGCCATCCCTCTTTTAGTGGGATTTTATAGGTGAAAGGATCAGTAGGAGTTGAGCCAACACTAATATATCTTAAGAGATTGCTTATTCCATCATCCATCGATAATCTTATGCGTAAGGTTGCATTTGCAGTTGGGGCAAAGACCCATACTTCATAGTCATTTCTGTTTATTCCCTGGAGCATACTGAAATTGTAACTGTACAACCACTCATCCCCTTCCTCCCAGCCCTTATACCCACATTCTTTTTCCGCGGACAAAACGCATTTCGCTTTTGTGCGCACTTCTAATGCCGTCCCATGCGCAGTGTCCACGATTTCCCAATCCGCTGTTCCATCAACCACTTTTAACTCGTTCATAACATCTGCAACTTCTCCAATTGATTCGTCTATGGGAACGGGCAGAAAGAATGTTGTTTCTTCTTCCGATGTGCCTGTGTCAAGCATTACTTCATAGGTAACTTCGGTTTTTCCCACGGGACCTGACAATACCGAAGCGCCGGCGATAATAACTCCGGCTGTTAAAATCGCTATGCTAAGCCACAATCCTTTTGTCTTCCACCTTTTTGGTTTTAGCCTCAATCCACCTGGAACTTTCCTTATCCTGTTAATTCTCAATATGGCAAAGATGGAGAGGGCGCCCAAGACTATGCCAATATTTCCCAGAATAAACGGAATCCAGAATAATGGCTCCAGTAGCGGTAGAATATCCCCGTAACGCAAGGCAGGTATTACGAAAAGGGCAGTAATAATCAAACCAGGACTTAGACACATCAAAGTTATGAGTACTCCTAACGACATAGGACACACAACCCCATCTGATGCTTTCTCGTAGTAACTCAGGTGCAGATAGGAAAACACAGTAACCAGTATGATTCCCGTGGGCAAAAGAATCGCTTGAATTGGCCAATATCTAAAAGTGCCGGGAAAAAGAAACACGAGCAAAAGATATGTAGTTACTGTGATAAGGCTAAGGAGACCACCGTATATGTTTGATGCTTTTAATATCCTTAAATGTGATTTTTTGTTTTTCATTTTCATTTTTCTTTATCTCGATGGCCTTCTTGGAACTGTTTGTATAAAATAATTCAACGTTCACCCATTATACTCCGTACTAAAGACCTTTTTAATATGCTCCGCTGTTTTCTCACCCACGTTTTCAACCTCCATCAATTCCTCCTTTGAAGCAGCCATAATGCGTTCAATTGTCTTAAATCGACCTAATAATTTTCTCGTCGTCATGATGCCAATATTGGATAATGCAGACACGAAATATTCCTGCTGCTCTTTCAAAGATGCCGTGGGTTTCTTACCATGAGGATTCACATCCGTCTTGTTCGGCATCTGCTCCCGTTTTGCTATAACATATATTAACGATGCAGTGTCTGCGGCATCCCGCGTTTGTATTATAGGGACGGAATAATCAATAGCTATGGACGCCATTACTGCCCTCACCACATTTGGATGCACGTTCCTCTGCCCATAGATTGAGTCACCTTCGATGACAAGCAAGGGCTTCTCGTACTCGTT
>JAYEJE010000267.1:0-5307 GCA_034660415.1 Methanobacteriota archaeon
CATCCTCTCCACGCTGATAAAATTCGCTGAAAAGCTCGATAGAAGTCACTCAGGCCGTATAAAAACCGCTAAGTTCACGAGTAAAGACGATAAAAAAGTTGTGCTCTCTCTCCGCTCAGAAGGAGAATGTGATCTTGAGCGATGGGGGATAGAGTCAGTTGTAAGAGATTTTGAGAAAGTATTTGGTGTGGGGGTGAAACTGTACGTAAAGAGAGAAGAAAGTCATAGTGCCTGAGTTCTTGACCCTTTCTTTGAAAAAGAAAGAAAACATTACAAAAGGATCAAACTTTTTAGCAGAGGTTTTTTTCCTTAGGTGAAGATTTTCTACATAGCATTTTCAATCTCATATTCTGATGGAAGCCTCAAAACACTCAAACCGGAAGGCATTATCATCACCATGCTTTTCCCATCTTCCCAACTAATTAAATCAAAGTCTACAAAGAAGCGAAGAATAGGAGCGAGTTTTTCCTCTGGTAACCAAATTGCTTCTTTAATCTCTCTTACTAAATGCCCGTTTGAATCTTGCAATACCTCCAATATCCCGTCAAGGACTTCCCATATTTTCTTGCCATCTATGGGTACGTACATCTTTTTCATGTCCATTTTTTTTCTTTCACCTCCTAAATTTTTATTGTTGATTGTCGACACGCCCCGGATACAGGGGCGTTGCCATCACCACATCAATCATTGTTAGAGGACAGTCTATATAGCAATTGTCCCATTATAATCGGTACAGACAAGTAATCTATATTGGGGGTAGGATCTATATATATTAAAGGAGCAACCACCCGGTCCTTAGGGAAGTATAATTTCTCGATTTTCTCTTTTTACACAGCCCTAAGAATATCTGCCGGGTCCTGACGTGCGGCAACCAGTGCGGGCACCCAGCTTGCAAGTAATGACATGACCGGCGCTGTTACCAATGCCATTAACAGTATCCGTGCATCGAACAGTGATGTCATCGCTTCTGATCCCGTAGCAGGACCAATTGTCGCAGCCGCAGCAAAACCTATGCCATATCCTAGTATCGCTCCGATAAGTCCAAGAAGGAGAGCCTTTGCCAAAAACATCCGAAGAATCTGACGCGACCGGTAACCGAGTGTGCGCAGTATGGCAATCTCCGGCCTCCGCTCACGAACGTTGCCTAAAGTCAACACGCCAATCAGCGCTATGCTGGCAATAAAGACAAGCGGTATCAGCCAGGAGGCAAACGTCTCTATTTCACCATGGATTTTTGAACGATGTTCTTGCTCTGCGGCTAAAGAAGCTTTCGCTACTGCTTTCGCGTTGCTACGTGCTTCCCACCTGGTCAAAGCTCTGTTCTCAAGTAAAATTACCTGAGTCCCAGGTAAGCTTTCTTCGAGAGTGCGTTTGAATTCAGGGGGATTATAACCTTCGCAGAGGCACTGGAGTAACATAATTCCACTGATCTTACCTTCTAAATCTAACAAGTGTTGTGCCTGGCTGAGGTTTATCCATGCGGTGATATCATCCTTTGTTCCACGCCGTGGATAACACTTGCTTACTTCAAAATTATCCCCTAATAGCTCAACTGTATCACCAACCTTCAAATTCAGACTATCACAGAGTTCATACCCCAGAACGATGTCACCGGAAGCAACCGCAATAGACGCAACAGTCGTGGGCATGGGTTTTTGTTTCTCAGGCGGTCTCCAGGAGAGTGGCGTTTCACCTCGAGTTCCTACGAGGATGATTGTTTGGTTTCCCTGCTCCAGCCATCGTATCTTCTGCTCGAGGGTCGGCAAAAGATGGTTAATTGTAGCCAAATTGGACTCTGCCAGCTTACCGACGTATTCTTCCGGCATAAATTTTGACGCATATCCCCCGGCATAAAAATCGTCTAAATTCTGACCTTTCGGCAAGATAAGCACGTTTAACCCCAGCTCCAGCATGAACTTTCGGTAATCATTTTTCATCTGTTTCATCTCTCCCTCAATCTGTTTTTCCTTCTCTGCTAGTATGAAATCGGTTTGTGTGTCATGAGCTTTGAGAGCTGTCAGTTCACCAGTAAGTACCCCCGTAGCTATAACTACCGCTAAAAGGCACAGGACAAACGCAAACTTATGATGCCTTATTTCTTTTATTACAAGATGCCAACTGCCTGTCATTTTTCTCACTCACTTATTGTATTTTTCCATTTCTCAGACGAATTATCCGATCTGCATATGATGCTGCCTCCTCGCTATGGGTAACCATAAGCACCACACCTCCGGACTGCGCAAACTCTTTAAGGGAACTCAGGACAATTTCTGCATTCTCTTTGTCAAGGTTTCCCGTAGGTTCATCAGCGAGCAAAAGCTTTGGATTGTTCAGCAGAGCTCGTGCCATTGCTGTTCGCTGTTGCTCGCCAGTACTCAATTCCGAAGGTTTGTGACCGGAACGGTCGTTCAAATTGAAACGTCCAATGAGCTCTTGCGCACGTTCCCTCGCGTCATGATTTGGTAGAGCCCCGGATGGCGCCAGCACATTATCCATTACACTCAAATACGGAATAAGATAGAACTGCTGAAAAACAAATCCCGTATTGGAAGCACGGAACTGTGCACGTTCATCTGCTGTCATGCGGTATGGATTCTTCCCCTCAATAACAACACTTCCTTTATCCGGTGCTTGTAATCCACCAACGCAGAGAAGGATGGTTGTTTTTCCACTACCGCTTGCCCCCCGTATCGCCAAAAATTCTCCAGTTTTAACACTAAACGATATATCCTCTATTGCTTTCAAAAGCCCTTCAGGGCCCCTATATGTCTTTCCAAGATTTTCTACTTCTAGCATTTTATACCACCTCCTTAAGAATATTTGCCGGGTCCTGACGTGCGGCAACCATTGCAGGCACCCAGCTTGCAAGTAATGACATAACCGGCGCTGCTGCTAATGCCATTAACAGTATTCGTGCATCAAACAGTGATGCCATCGCTTGTGATCCCGTAGCAGGACTAAAAGCCACAGCGACCACAAAACCGATGGCATAGCCTAAAAATGCCCCGATAATACCAAGAAGGAAAGCCTTTGCCAGAAATATCTGAAGAACCTGACGCGACCGGTAGCCGAGTGTGCGCAGTATAGCGATCTCCTGCCTCCGCTCTCGAACGTTGCCCAAAGTCAACATACCAATCAGCGCCATGCTGACAATAAAGACGAGCAGTATCAGCCAGGAGGCAAAGGTCTCCATTTCACCTCGGATTTTTGAATGCTGTTCTTGCTCCGTGGCTAAGGAAAATTCCGCCGTTGCTTTCGCACGGTTAATTGCCTTTGCCAGAGCAGTAACTTCATTTTCTAATATAATAACTTGCGTATTTGGGAGTATCCAATTGATATCTGCTCGCAAGGAACTGAAATCGAGGTTGGGAGAATACGTTTGCACCGCCCAAATTTGATTTATTTGATTCTCCTTACCGAGCAAACGCTGTGCCTGACTGAGATCAATCCAAACAGCAATGTCTTTCTTCGTTCCACGTTGAGCACAGCACTCGCTTACTTCAAAATTCTCACCCAACAGCTCAATCTCATCGCCAACTTTCAAGTCCAAACTATCCCAGAGTTCATACCCCAGAGCAATATTGCCGGGAGCAACTTCGACAAGCGATCGCGGTTTCGTATCACTGCTCATAGTAGACGGTACTTTGCCCCGGATTCCAATAAGCAGAATTGTGCGGTTGTACTCCTCGGTCCACCGTATCTTCTGCTCAATAGCGGGTAAAAGACGACCGATTTTCGGCAAATTGGACTCTGCCAGCCTCTCCACATATTCTCCAGGCATATATTTTGACACATATCCCTCGGCATAGAAGTCGCCTAAATTCTGACCTTCAGGCAGAATTAACAGGCTAAATCCATGCTCTTCCAGTATATTCCTGTAATAATCTTCCATCTGCTTCATATCGTCCGCAACTTGTTTTTCCTTCTCTGCTAATATGAAATCGGTTTGCATGTCATGAGCCTTGATGACTGTCAGTTCACCAGCAAGTATCCCAGTCGCAATAATTACCGCTGCAAGACACAGCACAAATACAAACTTATGATGCCTTATTTCTTTTATTACAAGGTCCCAGATTCTCATTTCCTCTTTCCTCCTGTACGTAATACCCGCAGGCTCAGGGGTATAATGGTGACAACGACAGCACCGCAGGCAATGAACACATTTCGCACCAGAATATTTGAACTTGAACACGCTTCGGTTTCAGAGCCATTATCTGTCGAACCCGTTGTGACTGAGTCCAATGACAATGATTCATTATTTCCCGATGATTCATTATTCTTCTCTGCCATCCTGATAAAAGTTCCCAATCCTACCAGGGGAATCTCCTCATCAATCCAACTTTTCCCGATGCCTTTCCTCCAGTCTGCTACCATCAGCATATCTATGCTAGGATTCGAATCTTTCACTGTGCAGGAACACGGACCTATTGTGGTTGCACAGGCATAGTAAATATTCTCTCTTGTTATGCCTCTGCCAGCAAGAGCATAAAGAGCTCTGCCCCTGCCATATATTGGAAACGCCAGGGGGTCTGATTGATATTCAAAAAGGTCAGGCTCACAATACATGAGCATATTGACAAAAACATCTTCGGCAGGATCGTCTCGAGAAACTTGGACTACTGAAAAGTTAGGAGTTGGACTTGCTTCTAACTCTTCTAAATCCGCACGATCCAAAAACTGTGATGATAAGGTAAGCTCCTTTTCTGCCTGCGATAACTGTTCTGAGATGATTTTTGCCGCATCATCGTCGTAGGCGGGATTGCCGCTTTCTACCAGAACAAGAACTGCCGCTTCCCCATCCATTATCCTCTTCGAGATTTCCTGCCGCGACGGGGAATCTACTATTTTTTTTGCTGCATCCATGGATAGCCAAGATGACCATACGCTTCCACGGTAAATTCCGCTTTCTGGCTGTCGAACAACAAGTAATGGTAACCTGGATAAGTCAAGAGATTGCCATAATGCGCGCGTTGAATCATCTATTTCAGTTGATAAATCCACAGTATTCACCAAAAAATTGGCAGACGGCTTATTTTCATAAGAAGATTGCACAAGCCACGAAACAACTGAAGCAGCTTCACCGTTTAACGGACCTTCGTGAAACACTACGATCTCATATGTAGCAGCAGGCCATCGTTCTAAGGCATAGCGGAACACGGGAACATCGCACGCACACACAGGTCCACTATGGAGTATAAGAAAGGCTGTAAATACCGTCAGACAGGCAATTTTAAGGATGGCTCCTGTAATTTTTCTTTTCTTCATTTTTTTCTCTTTCACCCATAAAAATTATCGGAGATGAAAGGG
>JAYEJE010000268.1:0-5291 GCA_034660415.1 Methanobacteriota archaeon
CGTTACCTCATTTTATATCATGTTCATCTTGAATTTCACCAAATATCTCTTCTATCAAGTCCTCCATAGTTACTAACCCGATTATTTTTCCCTCTTTTGATTGAATTACTGCCATATGCATCTTCATCCTTTGCATTTTTCTCAAAACGTCATCTACTTTCATTTTTGGCGGAATCTTTATTATTTCTCTCATTATCTCTTTTACCGGCATATTCTTATCCTTGAGAAGAGCATCTTTTACATGAACCATTCCCTCAATATCTTCTTTATTTTCCCTATAAACGGGAAATCTCGAATGGCCGGTTTTAATAGATTTATTTATAAGTTCTTCTACCGTATCGTTCTCCTGTAAACCAAGTATTTGCTTCACAGGAACATATACTTCTTTCGCTTCTGTTTCATCAAAGTCAAAAATTTCTTCTACAAGCTCTTGTTCATCCTTTTTTATTGTTCCATTTTGAACGCCTAAGTCCATCAGGATTTTAATTTCCTCTTCAGTAACAATTAACTTCCCCCTCTTTTCTTTTCCCATTATATTTAAGAAGGCATCGGAAATCACGGTAAATGCCTTCACAAATGGGTAAAAAGTCGTCCTTATAAAATGGAGATATATTGACACTTTAAAAGCAAATTCTTCATTATTTATACCATATGCTTTTGGTATGACTTCGCCAAAAATGATGATTAGCGAGGTCATTACTGCTGTTGCTATACCCACCCCAATATTACCTAACAGATATGTAGCTATCGTTCCAGCAAGAATAGAGGCAGTTATGTTTACCAAATTATTGCAAACTACTACGGCACTTATTACTTCATCTGGACTTTCTAAAAGTTTTTCGAGCAAAATAGCATTTTTCTTGCCCTTTACTGATTCTTCCCTCACTTTAATTCTATCCACAGATACGAAAGCCATTTCAGCAGCAGCGAAAAATGAAGATAACAAAATGAGAAGTGCTATTACTGGAAGCGCTATTAACCACATCGTATTTATTTATTTAGATATACATAAGAATATTTATTCCCGGTTCTAGTAAGTCTTAGGTTGCTAAAACGGATGAGTTGAAAAATTGTACGCTCTATTTCGGTCATAGTTCTAAATTAATTTAAGTCTGTCTTTTATAACGTATATAAATAGAAATCAAATGAAACTCGACGAGCTATTTCGACTGATAAACTTCTGCAAAACGGTACAAAAAGAGGGGACCGACCCATTTGATCTGGACGTTAAGAAGTTCCTCGAAACGCTGAAACAATATCTCAACAAGTGGAAGTCCCGGGACGACCTACTTTTAGATGCTGACGTAATATCTGAATTAACAAAGATAATCGAACTGCAAGGCAAATGGATACGAGACCGCTCCACATCATTCTATGTTGACCCCGTGCTAATGGAGCTCAAAATGAAAATGCTGGAGCCTGTTCAGTTAGCAAATGCATTCTCCAAGTCCTGGCAGCCGATAATAGCTATGGATAGACTTACGCCAAAGAGGTTGAAAGAGGGGCTGGATTACTGGAATGCCCTTTTACCGTTCGCAGAACGTGGCGATGAATTCCCGCTTCCTTCAACATCCGAAACCGTTACGTTCAACCACGAGGATTTGATTGATTTGCAAATTTTGTCCAGGACTGAGTTTGATGACTCAATGAAAGAAGTGTTACAGGATCTTGAAGAACGAGGCAGAATCGAATACCACGATTTTATTTATGATGCCGATTTTGAACACAGTGTTAAGAAGGCTTACCTAACGAGTTACCTAGTGAGCGAAGGAAAGGCGGAGTTTGAGATAAACCCATTAGAAGAAGAAATTTTTATCGCTCCGCGGACGGCAAAAGCAAACACAGGCGAGGTGCAGTCTATCGCAATTTCGTTGAGCTATGAGGACTGGTTACAATGGAGACAGAAGAGGAATCAAGAACAGAACGGAAAGTGAAGAAGGCAGCCCAGTTATTGCTCTTCAGAAGCCATAGAATTCCGGGTGTCAAAGGCTGGGAGCTCAAAAAGGCGTTGGGTGAGGATTACATGGAGGTAATAGTGGTTTTAAATTCTATGCTCGACAGATTGGGAATGCAAGTGAAACGGACAAGTGAAGAGGGTAAAGGCAATGAAGAAACAACAGACCGATTTATGGTTGTACTAAAAAGTCCGTCTATCGAAAAGGCTTCGGGTGAAAGAATAGATAATGTCGCAATGCTGGCTGCCACATTAGCATATATCGTCTCGAAACAGGGTAAAGCCACGAGGAAAGCGGTTGAAGAATTTTTAAGCGAAAAGTTCCCCAAACGTAGACTTTACTTCGTTCTGGATAGATATATCAAGCAAGGCTATCTGGGCGAAAATGATAAGGTGTTATATATCGGATGGAGGACACGAGCAGAAGTAGATAAGAAATCGCTTTTAGATTTGATATTATCTTCTTGACACTTTTTCTTTTTATTCGCGCTGTTCCTCTTTCATAACCGATAGGAACCGTTTTGATACAGCATCCACTACGAGTTGTATAATAGTACCTTTATCCTTTAGTCCACTGAAGATACCAAGTGGAATCTGCGCAGCCGCCATTGTCGCGTGTCCACCCGCAGAACCTATATCATCAAAGGCTCGTTCAAACGCATCTCCTAAATTCACCCTTATATCCTTACTCCTACCAGAAACGCATGCGGACTCCTCGCATAGTCCTATAACGATAACCGTTGCGATTCCTTCCAGATTAAGCAGGTAATCAGCAGCTTGAGGAATGGCATCTCGATTCGCCACAGCGCCCACATTTGTGATTAAATAACTACCTTTAATCCGTTTATTCATTATCGCATCGCCCACTACGTTCAGCATTTCTGTAGACATAGGGGGGGCTTCTATCCGCTCTAAAAGGTCCTTATCCGCCTTCTCGTGGAGATACGCGGAGGCGAAGAAATCACATGGATGCGCCCCTCGTTTGAAATTAGCGGTATCTACTCTTATCCCATGCAAAAGAGCAGTTGCTAACACTTTATCCACCGGGACATCCAACTCCTGCAGATAATTCGTCATTATCGTTGAAGTTGCACCTTTGTCCTTCTGGACGTCAAAAAAATCTGCATATACCGCCCCATTCGTATTTACCATATGATGGTCTATGATGATGTCCACATTACCTTCAGGAGGCGGCGGCAAAGGATTGTTTGCACCCGGAACGGACGTATCTATGAGTGCCAACTTAGTATATTCTTTTAATTCCGCCTCGCCTTCTATTTGCCGCATCTCTATCCCTAAGATGTTTACAAAAGCTCGATTCACATGATGCCCTGTCTCGCCATGATACAATATATCCGCGGGGACATCCACTTGCTTTGCTATTTGCTTTAGTGCGAGAGCGGAAGCAATTGCATCCGAATCAGGACTGTCATGAACTACAATCCCTAACTTCCCTTTACCATCCCCGAGCTCATTTATCGTTTCTATTATAGAGCTCAATTCCTTCGCTTTCCGCCCGGACTTCACCTTCTCCAAAGACTCAACTGCAGTTCTTGCTGCTGTATCGGGAATGGATAGAACTACATCCACATCTAACTCTTTTAACTCTTCTTTATCTGCAGGGTCAATCGCTCGCACTACGGTGTATGTATGAGGCAGCAGCTCTTTTGTATTTTTCACCGCTTTCATGTTCACTTCGCTATCGCTGCTAAGGATAAATATCGCTTCGGGCACACCTTCACGTTTTACTTTATTTACCACATCAGGATCGTTAACGTCACCAATGGAAGCGATGAAATCCTCCTCCTTCAATAGTTCCACCTTCTTCTCATCTATATCCACGATGACAACATCCCGCCCTCGCTTTTTCAACTCCTTCGCCACCGCGTAGCCTACTCTGCCGCATCCAAAGATTACCTGCAGCACCCTACTTTTTCCCTTCGCTTTGTGCTCTGTACCTTCTTCTGCGCTCATTTATTTCACTTTTATTTTTGTTATTTGTATAATATACTCTAAAACTTATTCGAAATTTTTTATTGATAAAACTTTCTTTTCAAATAAAAGAAACTCGGTGATATGAAGTATAGTGATTGGGATCCGATATACAAGGCGATTTTGGTAGATTTTGGATTTGAACAGGAAAAGGACGATGAAGCGGCGGAAGTGGCTTCGGAGCTGATAGCTTGTACACGAGAAGAGGTAGAGACGGTAAAACGAGAAGTAGAGATACTGCTAAAAGGTAAATTAGCATTAATTTGTGGTAATGCACCGTGTTTGGAGCGAGATATACGGGAGAAGAAGTTCGATGATTTATCTCGTGATCATGTCGTAATAGCAGCGGATGGTGCCACGTCGGTTCTTCTACGTAATGCGATAATACCGGAACTCGTGGTTTCTGACCTCGACGGGAACATCGCGGACATAATATATGCAAATCGGCTGGGCGCGATAATTGTGGTGCATGCACATGGCGATAACATAGCAATGCTGAAGAAGGTCTTGCCTGTACTAAACGAAAATGTGATATGCACAACACAGAGTAAACCGATTCACAATGTGTTCAACTTCGGTGGGTTCACAGATGGAGACAGGTGTGTGTTTCTAGCGACGGAATTTGGTGCTGATAAAATAGAACTCATTGGTTTTGATTTCGAGGATGAAGAAGTAAGTGCGAAGAAGAAGAAGAAATTAGAATGGGCGAAGCGGCTGATAGGTGATGTTATTAAAATTAATTATTGACACAGATTAACACAACACTTTAATTTTCTTTTTTACAAAAAGAAAATTTAGCCTGTGCTAAAAGAAAAACACAAATGTTCTTTTGGTAAAGCTTTTCTTTTTAAGAAAAGGTTTGTGTAAATCCGTGTAAATCTGCGTCCCAAATTAAATTTATAGGTAGAAGACTAAATAGGGATTTAGCGAGATGGCAAAACCATATATCTCATATCACCAGCAGCGTGCGGATATTCAAGGTCTGAAGAAATTACTGAGTGATAAGCGCGATTTAAATCTTTCAGCGAATGCAGCAGAGGTATTGAAAAGGCGATATTTGTTAAAGGATGAACTCGAAAGGGTTATCGAGACTCCGAGTCAAATGTTCGAGCGTGTGGCAAAAGCAATAGCGAGAGCGGAACAGAATTATGGAAAAAGCAAAGAGGAGGTGAAAAAGATAGAACAGAGATTTTACCTGCTAATGCGTAGCTTGGAATTCCTGCCCAACAGTCCCACCTTAATGAACGCAGGAACTGATCTCGGGCAGCTTGCTGCATGTTTTGTCATTCCTGTTGAGGACTCGATAGAAGGCATATTTGGCGCTGTTAAGAACATGGCGAAGATT
>JAYEJE010000269.1:0-5287 GCA_034660415.1 Methanobacteriota archaeon
TACCAAATTTCCAACCAGATGCGGAACTTAAGAAGAAAAACGGCAAAGGCATAACTCGAAACCACAGGATTGAATACATCGCAAAGACGAGAATTAAGGATCCATACCTTAAGCAAAGCCTCTTGAGCTCTAGTAGGAACTTTCAGGATGTATACCAAAGTCTCAACAAAGCACACAAAAGGGGAACTTTGAACGAGAATTCTGCCAGACAAGCAGTTTTTTCTGGAAGCAAACTTCTAGCAAATTGGCTTAGGGCTATTTCTAACCTCTCTTCATGATTTTAAGGTTTAGAAGCCCACAAAGCCATAGTTTCATATATCTCCCCCAATGTACCCCTATGGGCATTCAAGTACCTTTTTGAATTTTTAAAAAGGCCGCTAATGTTGTGGTTCCGAATATACGGAGTTTTGAGTGAATCTATGGGATGAATGCGATATTATCAGCCATTGGGAGTGAAGTGTGAATCTATGGAAGAAACAGCTTAGAACTTGGAACTATCCCATAAGAGCCTATTTTTTAATTGCGACTTCTAATATGTCCCCGATAAACGTGCCAATTATGAATATGACCACAAGTATTATTACTGTTATGAACATCCCGATTGCAGTCGCTGCTGAGTATACCAGTCCACCAATAAAAAGCCCGATAAAACCAAATATTATACCAAGAATAATACCATAAATAATTCCCTTTTTGAAAAGCTCCCATCGCTTTTCCTTTCCCGGTTTCACGTATCCGTATATCAGTCCAATAATAAACGCAAGTATCTCAAATATCATTTTTTCACCTTCTAAAATTTTACAGATATAGCTGCTTATAAATTTTTCTATTTTTATCCACAAATTTTAATTTTGACCTAAGAATTTGGTTGGCCCAAAATTTTTGTTGACCTTTTCCCGGCAGAGCAATACTAACAATTAGCGCAGCTATTATAGCGAAAACTAGAATTGGAAAATCTCAGGCGTATTAATCCCCACTAATCTTACCCTTTGGATACCGTAAATTATCGCTTCTTCGCTGTTATCCCGCCACCGATAAAAAGGGGTACAGGTATAATAGGCTCAGGGGTAAAGGGTAGTGCCTTCGGGTATCCAGTCAATTACTGTTGTGCCGTGGGTAGACTCAAAAGTCCAATTTCCTATGTCCACGCTTTTGTTGGATGGGTTGTGAATGGTGACCCATTCATTACATTCATCGCTTCCCGCCGGGTTTTGGTCGAAAGCGTATATTATTACATGTAAGGTGGCGGATGAAGTGGTTGCTAATGCTATCCCTGTGAATAGAAACACTAAAGCGATTCCAATTAGTATCCCTTGCTTTTTGATCATAACTTTTATTTGACTGCCTATACATAAAATGTTACGATGCAAAATACCCAAAACATATATATTGATACTTGCTTCTTTCAGGGCTATCTATGGGGAAAATCCGATGAAAAAGAGAATGCAAAAGATATTCTTTCAAAGATAGAATCAAATGTTAGAAATAACCCTGAAATTAACGTCAAGATACCTTTTATCGTAGTTGGGGAATTGATAAATAACCTTATTCGAGAAAACTTTGAGCAAGGAGTTAGAGAAGAGATTATGTATAAGTTTTTTGAGCGACTGAAGGATTTGAAAGCAGATATTATTCCACCAAATAAATGCTGTTATGCTAAAGCTAAATTATTGATTGACCAAGACCGTTATTTGGTTGAGCATGCTCCTACTGATACCCTTATAGTCTCATGTGCTCTTTGCGATATGGATTCAGCGTTTCTATTGACCGAAGATAGTTTGTTGTTGGTATCATATTCCCTGAAAGAGATTGAAAGAGCTATGAGAGAGGCAGGCAAAAGGAACCGACAATTGAAGATTACAAATGAGTTTTGAGTTTAAGTGTCAATCAGTCCAGCTATTTTTAACTCCTCAAATACTTGGTGTATCTTTTCTGGTTCAGTAGCACTCTTTATATCGCACGATGTGGATATAACTCGTTTTTTTAGTTCCGCACCACCAAATTTTTTCCGATACGTATCATAGACAGATAGGATAGTCGCAGCTATCTCAAGCCATTTTCCATCCTTTCCCTCTATCACTTTCATGAACTTTTCGGTATTAAGCCCTCCAAGCTCTTTTGTATAGTCCTCGTCATATGATGAATAAAATTCAGCTAATTTGTAATAGTCATCGGCAAGAGCTGGAGAATAGGGTCCCCTGAGATAGATACTATACGAATAGCCATGATTGAATCCAAAGAACTTAGAGATGAACACATACTTTTGTAGCATTAGCCGGTGCTCAAATTTTTCAATATCGAAGCCAAAGCCTGCTTCTCTTTCAAGAAATTTCATAAACGGCAATAATTTTCCCATCATATCCCCACCTTCATCGCTTCTTCTTATAATAAAATTAGTAGCTTAAAAACTTTTCGATTTATGATATGTGTGGAGAAATCTTATTTCGCGAAATACCGGGAAATAGCGCTTTCATATACGGCCTCAGGCGAAGATAAAAAGGATAAGCAATAGTATCATATCCTTATCATAACTTACATGGGGCTGTGAATATGTGAGGCTGAAGCTAAATTCTTATGCTGCACACCCCAAAATCAAGAGGACTTTTTCGTATTCTATCTCGTTCATCCAGATTATCTTCGATACCACTACAACCCGCAACGCCTAAATGACACTTATACAATGCCAAAGCCAGCATAACATCTCGGAGCACATCCGGCAGATGCACAGTTGGTGGAAGACCACAATTCAATTCAATTCAATTTTACATATTCAGGCACATAAATCTCTTCTATAATACCTTTCTCGCTTGGGGATATATGAAGTTATCACGTCACGTAAATGTCTTCGTTTTTGAATTCGTAGATGAAATAAACATTCGATAACGATCTAAGACTTTAAAGACGGGGTTTATACCGAACAAATCCTGCACTCGCCTGTGTATTCCGAATCAGCACATACGTATTCTTCAAGCATAAGTTTTGGAACTTCTAGCGATAGAATTTCTTCTTTACAACCATATCTGTAAACGGTAACACCTTTGCATTTAAGTTTATAAGCTAATAAAAACACCCTTTTGACATCTCCCCTAGTAGCATTGCTCGGCAGATTCACTGTTTTCGAGACTGCATTGTCCGTGTATTTCTGAAATGCCGCTTGCATTCGTACATGCCATTCCGGCGAGCTGTCCAGCGCTGTAACAAATACCCTTTTAATATCCTCTGGAATGCCATCAATATCCTGTATCGAGCCACGTTTTGCAATCTCTGCAATCAATTCTTTACTGTAAAAACCCCTTTGCTTCGCTAGTTCCTCAAACAGCTTGTTTATCTCTAGCATTCCGCCCATTACATTACGAACAAAAGCAACAGCAAATAAAGGCTCAATGCCACTGGAACAATTTCCTATTATGCCTATTGTTCCTGTTGGTGCAATGGTGGTTACCGTGGCATTTCGCATTGCATCGTATGTAGACCAAACACTGAGTTTGAAGTTAGGAAAAGACCCTTTTTCAAGTCCGAGTTCTGTTGAACACTGCCGAGCTTCATTTGTAATGAATTGCATTAGCTTTTCCGCCATCAAAACAGCATCCTTTGAATCGTACGCTATTTTAAGTTTGATTAACAGTTCTGCAAACCCCATTATACCAAGCCCTATCTTCCTGTTCGCTTTCGTCATCTTCTCTATTTTCGGTAGCGGATACTTGTTCACATCTATGACGTCATCTAAAAACCTGACAGAACTCCAAACCGCTTCTTTAAGCCTTTCCCAGTCGATTTCGCAGTTTTCAACGAATTTTGAAACGTTTATCGAGCCCAAATTGCAAGATTCGTAGGCCAATAGTGGCTGCTCGCCGCAATTATGCACAATAAAACCGTTGGCATCAAAAGCATTTATTCCCGGAATTTGAACATCATAAACCTTTTCTACACCATCCGGAACTACTTCCTCTACGGATGCTACAAATCGTTCTCGATTCATTTTCCTCTTGTAGTTCCTTATAGCATTTTCAAGTTTTTCCATTTTCTCAATATCGCTAAATCCCACCCTTTCGGCGAAATACAATATGTTCTCTTTGGAAATTACCAATTCATGCTGGGGTTTTGTAATATATTCTTTGACTCCTCCTTTGCCATCGGGCATTTTCACTTTCCTTTCTCCTCTCCTATTCATATAAATCCCCGAGAATATCCCAAATCTTAAAAGCATACGCTGAACCGCCTTAAGGATCTCAACATCGCTCTGAGCCAGTCTTACACTAACACCTTTCGATTGATTTCCTTGAACCGAGCCATCTGCATCAAATAACCCCCTTAGCAGACCTCTACAGAAATCTGATGAAGATTTTTCTATCTTTTCTGTTATCTCCTTCTTTCCGGGATTTAATGCGAGTTTTTGTGTTAACCCCTTCAGGTATCCCATTGAGAGGCGGTACTCATTTCTCCCCTTTACAGCGCTCCAACCCATGAAATCCGACCTGTGAGGTAGGGACTGCGCATAACTGTATGCCAAAGCTCTGGCTGCTTTCACGCCTTTACTGTCCCCCCATGAGGAAAGGATTACCTTATCTTTTTTAATCGTCCCATCCCCTAAGAGCAAACCAATTAAATAGCCCTCACCCCCCGTATATTTGCCCTTAACGCCCCAATTACCAAAATCCCTGTGATTATTGATGATGATTTTATCTCCGAGCTTTAAATCCCTTGCATTGCTCCATTGCGCCTCGACTTTATACCTTGTCATTCTCTCCAGTCTCATAATGGGATGGTCCGCTGTCAGACGCAATTCAAATCCTTCTGCTGTCTTCAATCTGTAAACTTGTTTCACTCCTGTCTCAAAGAATCCTTCTTCTGAACTTTCCCATTCCTCGCCATTTATAATTGCAACAAACTTTTTGCCAATTAATTGCTCTACCTGTCTTGGACCCTCAGCAGTCATTACCCATGAATCAGCAGTTACGCATGGATTTGTCGCCTCTATCCTTCCAACCGCGGAAATGGGATTATGTCTGTTGATTTCGTCCAGGAAAATAATGCCTGGGTCCCCAATCTTCCATGCGTAGGTTACAATTTCGTTAAAAACTTCTCTTGCCTTTATTTTTCTCACTTCTTCCTTTGTCCTTGGATTTATGAGTTCGTATTCTTCAGTTCTTGCCACTGCCTGCATAAACTCATCTGTAACCGCAACCGAAGTATTGAAATTGGCAAACTCCCCCCTTTCTTTCGCTCTTATAAATTCTAATATGTCCGGATGGTCAGCGCTTATTATGCCCATGTTCGCGCCTCTTCT
>JAYEJE010000270.1:0-5274 GCA_034660415.1 Methanobacteriota archaeon
CTCTTTTTTCTTTATTCACCTCATACCGCCCAAACTTCTCAATAAATTCTTTTAATATCTGTTCAAAAAATATCAATGATTTGTAATAATCCTCTACAATCATTAACTCAGCCCCAGAATTTTTTGAACTCTCCTGTTTATACAGCTCAATTATGTTAGGGAGTTTTTGTTTTGATGGTAACAAGATCTTTTCGTATTTTCTTCTCGCGATTTGTAATGACATAGCTAACATATCCTTTTCCATGTAGAAATACACCTTTCTTGATTTGGGTTTCTTTGATCGTTTCACTATTCCTGCTCGCTCTATAAATTTCAGTGCGGTGCTTACTGCCGATAGGCTATACCCGGTTCGATTCGCCAGTTCGTCGAGAGCAATCTCTTCCGGTTCTATAAACAAGATACCTATGAGCTTTGATGATAGCTCATCAAAACCGTTGACTTTACTGTTTTCCACGATAAGCTATATAAATGCATTTTTAGGTGATTGCATCATCTTTTCTTTCTTCCTTTTTTTCGATGCTTTCTGATTTTTCAGCATATTACAAAATATATGAAAGTAGGTATTTAAAACTTTCGGTTTTTTCTTCCCTTCTTCACCCATCTCTCATACTTGAGAATGAATGCTTTTCGCTCTCCCCTCACCATATAATATCTTTAATAGCGTCCAATGTTTAACACATACAGTAAAGTAATAGAAACTGCAATAGTTACTATGTTAGATAGTTTTTTTTTAGCATACCGAAATATAAGCGAGCGTAAAACACGCTCTCTAATGACGTTGTTAGGCATAGCTGTTGGTATCGCCGCTATAATTGCATTGATGGCTGTTGGTTACGGTATGGAGCATGCAATATCAGGAGAACTGACCAAAATGGCTGATGTCATCCATGTAGTGCCCGGTAAAATTGTGCCCGGCAGAGGATTAGTCGAGTTGGGGTCCTTCACGGAGGCCGATATTCGCGATGTGGGGCGCATTAGAAATGTCGAATCTGTGGCTGCCATGATTATTGGCGGTGCCGGAATCGAATACCGAGGCGAAAGAATACCCGTGGAGATCTGTGGCTGTAATCCGCAGGAATTGGATGCAATATACGGTGAGACATTCAAACTTATGGCGGGACGAACCTTACGTGCACGAGACAAAAAAGTGTGCCTGCTTGGGTACAACATTGCAAACGAATATTTTGAGAAAGAGATAGACACTCACAGCCATATGACAATTGAAGGAACAAAATATAGGGTTGTTGGAATACTAGAAAAGCATGCTATGTTCGCCGAAGCTAACAACCGGGTATATGTGCCACAAAATGATGCAAAAGACATCCTGGAAACTGATGACATAGCCTTTATGGCAGTACGGATTCTTGATGTCAGCAAGACAGAAGAGGTTTCTGATGAAATCGAAGAGGTGATAGACGATAATCATAACTTAGAAGGGTTTACCCAGGCGCTAACCATTGGTGGTGCTATAGACCAAATAAAATCCATATTAGCTATTGTCCAGGCAGTGCTTATTGGTATTGCTTCGATCGCGCTTATTGTGGCTTCTTTAGGTATCATGAACAGCATGCTGACGTCTGTTATAGAGCGCACCCATGAAATTGGTGTTATGAAGGCCGTTGGCGCTACTAATAGAGACGTCATGGGTTTATTTTTAATAGAGTCGACTCTGTTAAGCCTGGCGGGTGGCGTATTAGGATGCGTACTGGGCGTTACGGGAGCTCACGTGATATGTAAAGGGGCTGGCATGGTACTCGAAGTGGAAATACCGGCGATAATCACATTTAATGTTGTTATTGGCGGTTTAGTCCTTGCTGTTCTGCTTGGTGTTTTATCTGGTTTGTATCCGGCTCGCAAAGCATATAAGATGAGCCCGGTTGAGGCGGTTAGATATGAATAGAATAACACCCCAATTCTGCCAATTGTTATATGATTATTCACGTGCTAATATGGCCTGCAATGTTTTTGCTGAATTTATTGCACAGTTGATCCCTATATCCTGTGATTTTACACAATCACCCACCAAATACAGATTTTCTATGGGTGTCTGTATCCCCGGCTTTTTATTATCTATAGTCTTAGCGACACCATCAAGATGCCATACCGCAGGATATAAGGACCATTGTAAATGTGAACGAAAATTGGGCATAAGGTTTTCTAGATTTGTATCTAACATGTTTTTAAGTTCATCCAACTTTTTTCCCGATTGTGCTTCATCTGGACTGCAAATAATGTATGCTTGGACGAGCCGATGGGAAGAGGGGGCCAGACCTGATTCCGGTAGAGCGGCCATAAAATCAATCATTCCCACAGCATCATTTCCTGCTATCCCTGCATTTCTTTCTATAAAGAGAAAAGATTTGCCTAGCAACTGGGGGTCAATTTTGTTCAATGAATAATAGGCACACAG
Source organism: Methanobacteriota archaeon (assembly GCA_034660415.1). Taxonomy (GTDB): domain Archaea; phylum Halobacteriota; class Syntropharchaeia; order Alkanophagales; family Methanospirareceae; genus Methanophaga. The sequence continues at coordinate 2,411 of JAYEJE010000270.1, forward strand.
ACTCCCCGTCCCGGTAAGAGTCTTCAGAGTCCGAACATACTCGGTTGGGAAATGTTTTTCATCGGCAATAAAGAAAAGATTCTGTACAGGGATATTTGTGATAACCGTTTTAAAAAAGTGTTCTTCATCGCCAACGACAACCCCAATGACTTTGTTGTCGTCAATAATGATCTTCTCCACGGGATGGTTAAGATGAATCTCTCCCCCATATCGTTTGACAATATGGGCAAGGGTTTGAGATACTCTATGAAGCCCATATTTGGGATATCCAACGGGTTTAGACCCTTTCAGGAGATTTTTCTGTGCTCGGAAGGCGTCCCCAGTGGAAATACGATCGAGATTATTGACAGTGGTTATCGCGCGAGAAAAAATCTCTAAGATCAATTTCATCTTGCTTTTGCCATACTTATTTATGGTCTCTATCATGGGTATGTCATCCAGTTTTCTCATTGTGGATTCGCCAGAAAATAACAATTGAAGTATCCGAGGAAGTATTTTGATTTTATCACCGGTGGAAAGAAACGGAAAATCAAAATCACTATTTTTTATAAGTCCTACCTTGGATTCGAGCATCTCCACTGGTTCACCAAACTCGGAAAGAACTTTTTCCAGATTGGATCCCACACCGCCACCGATCGTATGAAACCCTAGATCTAAGGTATATCCCGCCAGCATTTTTTTATCAAAAATTGTCTCCATGGTGGGCTCAGAAAAAGGGATATTCATGTGAAACTGAGAAAGTATATTGTTGTATGTTTCAAAAGTTAGCGAGTTACCATTTAATGATAATGCCCGTCCGCCAACTATTGGTTCTTTTTCAAATATCTCCACATTATAGCCCTGTCTAGTAAGCAATGCACCAGTAGTTAACCCGCCAATACCTGCGCCAATTATGCAAATATCGCCCGCTGTATTCTTTATATTACTCATTTACATCCTCGGTCGAAAGAGTTGTTCACCGATAATAGGCGTGAAGATAACGTACCACGCAAATGGAAAAACAATCAACACGATTGAATATGGTAAGCCTATAAAAGGAATAAGCATAACAGGAACAAGAGAATATCGTAGAAATGCCTGTGACGCGATTAGTTTCCTTATCACTGCTCGGTCAAACCTTTTCAGGATTAACAATTTCACACTTAGATAGAGCACGCCAAAAACGAAAAGCGCCATGATAATAATATGCCATGGTTGGTAATCAGTCGTGTAAAAAGCAAATGGGACAAAGACAAGAAACGATGAAAAAAGTCGTATTCCTATGCCAAAAGCTTTGAAACGGAATGGAATGAAAATATTCCCGTTGTCTACCTTAACGCCCGATAGAAGGGCGATATTTTTGACTCCCATGATGAAATCATGATCCGCATCCTTAATTCCACCTTCTACGGCATTCATATGTAAGGTTTGATTGAACGTGAGGATAAAAATAACCCACGTGAGCAAAGTTGGTGTGCCAAACGAAAGTGCACCAAAAAGGAAAACAAAAGCCATTGCAATTGCTACAAAAAAATCCGAACCTACGATTTGTTTCCCATATAGATTATAAATGGTGGCTGAAATGTATGCTATGGACATACAGGCTAATGCGACAAATTTGAGGCCATCAAGGGTCTCTCCACACCATAATAAAAAGATAAAGAAATATGTAAGCGGTATACAAAAAAAGGATATTGCTATCGCATTTTTGGGGGATATATCTCCACTGATCAGTGGCTTTCCATGTAATTCCTTCACTAGTTTATCTAGTTCTATATCGGCATAATCGTTCAACACAAAACCAAAAATAACCGAGAACGCGCCAATAGCAAAAAGAAGTGAAAGATGATAAAAATCGTACATGCCTACAGATATAGCGCCAAAAACCGGAGGGATTGCCATGGCGCCAAGCCCCGGGAGGCGGAGCAACTTTGCATATGCATTGATGTTTTTCATTGATTCTAAAGTATAACTTCTACCTATAAATTTAATTTAGGACGCGGATTTACATGGCTTTACATGGATTTAATTTTTATCTGATTGATTTCACATCGTTTTTGGCTGTAAAACTGTCCCATGAAGTATTATATTGGAGAGCATGAAAATAAATGGCGGTATAACGGCAAGAAAAATAGCCCACGGATTTAACGTCATGAGCATAATAGGTACTAGTAAGTAATTGATTTGGAAGTGGCTGCCGATGAGCTTGCGTGCCTTCTTTCTTTCGAAATATCCCATGTTTAGTAGTTTGTGTGAGATGAACAACATTAGAATACTAAAGAAAATAAGAGCTGCAAATTGAATATACGTATATAACGAGCGGTGGACAAAGATGAAGAAGAAAGCAGTGAAAAGTAAAATCAATTCTACCGCTTGAATAGAATAGGCAAGTATTTTGAAAGAATACGGCATTTTTATTAAACCCTTTTCTACTCGAACACCCATTGTTATAGCGAGTGTTTTTGCGCCTCGCGTAAAATCATTTTCAATATCTTTTAACCCTCCTGCTATAAACTGCATAAATAGGACTTGTAGAGTACCTAATATACATACAAGCCAAGCTAACGGTGTGAGATTAAGAGAAACCGTAGATGCACCATAGAGAATGAGAAGGAAAATTCCACCGGCAACAAAAATATCCATTGCCGGATATTTTTTACTTATGAAATTATAAATTGTGATTGATATGGAAGACAAAGCAAGTATGATGAATGTAAAATATTGACCCGTGGACCAAGAGATATATGTGGCAAGAAGGAAGGAGATCAATACCGATGACAGTGCAAAGATCCATGCTTTCCGTATTGTTATTTTTTTACTTACTAAAGGTCTATCTTTGATTTCTTCTGATGTTTGATCTATTTTCAAATCTAAAATATCATTCA
>JAYEJE010000271.1:0-5266 GCA_034660415.1 Methanobacteriota archaeon
TTCTTCGCTTAGTTCTGTCGGTTCATTTGCCACCCATTGATTCCTTCTGTACCGGACGAACGATATTTTATAACCATCTAAAATCACACCAAAGAATTTACCAAAATCTTCCGTCTTGCCGCCCGCTTCTTCTTTTATATACGCCTCTATTTGATTTTTCGCTTTGACAAACTCGCTGCCCATATCCAGTTTCTTCGGTGTTTTGTATTCTATAATAACCGTTCCGTAGAGTGCATCCTCTCTTTTTCCTGAAATCGTTGTTCTGTGTTCGTAAGCTACCTCTGGCTCTTTTCCTTTTTCAAAAAACTTAGTGATGATTTCCTGTATTAAACTCTCAACTTTTATCTTTAGTTCTTCTTCATTCCGTGCCTTCTTCGCACTCTCTTTTATTCTTTTACCAATTCTCTTCGCATCGAATCCTAAATCTAATCCTTTATCAAGTTTTACCATTCTTACCCTAACCCTTTTCTTAAAAAGAAAAGCTTTACCAACAAACTTATATTTTTTAGCAAAGGTTTTTGCTTGCAAAAAAGTTTTAGCACAGGTTCTCTCTTTAGTAAGAAAGTGTTTCCTATACTTCTTAACTTAACATTGAAAAGAGATGATTAATGTGAGCAAAAGAAGAAGAGAAAAGAAGAACAGCATTCTCGCTTCACCAGTCTGGAATAATTGAAATGGAAAAGTTAATAATGCAGCCGGTTTGGTTTGACTCGCTTGGTGCGAAGTCATCATGCACACTGGTTAAGACACCAGATGTGAACGTACTGATAGACCCTGGAATTGCGGCAATGCAGCCCTCTTTCCCCGCGTCTGTGGCAAAGAAGCGAGAGTGGTGCGAAGAAGGAAGAAAAGCTATATTGAGAGCTAGCAAAAAAGCTGATATCGTTATAATCTCTCATTACCATTACGACCATTACTTTCCAACCGATTTGAGCATTTATAAGGATAAATTAGTGTTTGCAAAAAATCCCAATGAATACATAAATGACTCACAGCGAGCACGAGCAGCACGCTTCTATTCCAATATTTGCGAGACCTATGGCAAAATAAACCTCGAATCGCTGGCAACTGAAAAGACAGGCGAAAGAGAATATCCCGACCCATTAGCTAGTTTGCCGATAGCCAGTCATAAGGATTTCGGTGATTATAATGAGAGAAGAGCAGAACTTTTTGAGAAAGGCACTAAACGGTTCGCAGGCAGAGTTGCTAACTGGGCAAAAAACACCACGATTCCCGAACTCAGTTTTAGCTCGCTTACGGTAAAATATCCAGAAGGCATGGAATTCAAATTTGGTCATACCACGCTGCGATTTAGCAAACCGCTGTTTCATGGAATTGAGTTCTCAAGGGTTGGCTGGGTTTTTTATACTGTTGTCGAATACGAAAACGAGAAGTTCATTCATTCTTCTGACCTCAACGGTCCTATAATCGAAGATTATGCGCAGCAGATAATCCGCGAGAAGCCTCAGGTGCTTATCCTTGATGGTCCCATGACTTATATGTTTGGTTATTTGCTGAACAGAATTAATTTAAAACGTGCGGTGGACAATGCCGCGGAAATTGTGCGTTCAATTGATGCTGAACTGATTATTTACGACCATCATCTGCCACGAGATAGAAAATTCCGAGAAAGAACTAAAAAGGTGTGGGAGGGAGCAAAGAAGGAAGACAAGAAGCTCTTGACTGCGGCGGAATTTTTAGGGAAGGTGCCGGTTGTGCTTTCAGCGGCTCGGTCAAAGAGAAGAGATGGGTGAAAAACGGAATAAAGTAATTTATCTGGCTAAACACCTATTTACAAGCTCCACAACATCATACACTTCCAGCTTTTCATTCTCCGCAGCTTCCTTTAAATTGCGTTTACAGAACGGGCATGCGCTCACAAGTGCTTCTGCCCCCGCTTCTTTCGCCTCTTTCAGCCGTTCTGTAGCACTCCACAATGCGAAGTCATCGAATGCCGACTTCACGCCGCCACCGGAGCCGCAGCACCATGCTTGCTCCCTCTCTCGCTTCATTTCCTTTACGTCTGCTACTTCGCTTAACACCGCTCTTGGCTCTTCATATATGCCTAAATCGCGGCCTAAATGGCATGGATCATGATAAGCCGCTTTCATATCCTCCTTCTTCAGGTTCATATTCCCCAATCGTGTTAAAAACTGCGTGGAATGCACCAGTTCGACACCCATATCAGGATAATTCTTCTCGAACGTCTTCATACATCCGGGACATGTAAAAACAACGGTCTTTGCGCCGCTCTTTCTTATCTCCTCGACGTTATGTGCCACGAGCTTCTTAGCCGCTTCTACCTGTCCTGTTCTGAATAATACCGAGCCACAGCACCATTCCTCGCCCATCACCTGATATTTCAGCCCTAATTTATCGAAGATCCCAAGCATGGCATCTGCAATCTCCGGCACTCTATATCTAGCAGTACAGCCAATGTAATAGAGGACGTCCGCATTCTTGTCGGTTGCTCCCTCTTTGACCTTGTATTCATACTTCTCACCATACGCGTTCTTCGTCTCTTTTATCTTTTCCGCAATAGATTTATGTACATCGAGACTCCAGCCTTTACTTGCCAGCTCGTGCCGCATCTCTTCAAACAGTTCGGGTGCTCCCAGTTCCACATTTGTTATCTGCTTGCACTTCTCGTAACATGCGCCGCATACTGTACAGGCATAGATCGAATTCAATAGCCCCTCTGAAGGTTCTGTTATCTCGCCTTCTAATATCGCTCGGAAAATCTCCATCTTACCAGGTGCGTAAAACGCTTGATAGCCATAATATTGCCCGCTGGGGCATAACGGTAACCATTCCGCGTTCGGATGGAAGCTCGCAATGCTGCACAGCTTGCATTTTACACAATGGTGAATTGCACTCAGTATCTCTTCTTCCCTTTCCTGTTCCATAACTTCAAGCTCACCTTGCCACTAACGTTTATCCTCATTCTATAAGCTAGTTTCGATTTTTAATCGTCACGCATACCTTCTGCGATCTCTTTAAGCAGATTCGAGAATTCTTTAAGACTTTCTCCTGCTTTTATCTGTTCATCTGGTTCCATATCATCGGGGTCTTTTTCCATTGCCGGAGAGAGCATCTCCCATTTCTGTGCCAGTGCAGCCGCTTTATCTATCAATTCCGGATTATTCTCTATTACGGAAATCAACCCACGGTCGTCAGCGCGAAAAAGCTTTCTCATAAGTTTATCTATATCCTTCATCTCTTTCTCTCTCTTCTCTAGCTCCCCCATCATCACGAGTATGTCACCAATGCCATCTAAGCCTGACGATGTCTCATATAACTCGGCTTTAGTGAGTTTCGGCTTCCTTCTTTTTTTTGTCCTCATTTTCACCACCGTTACAGCTATTCCCGGATTCGTGTTTTTCGTTGAGTCATAGCCTTACTCAGCAACCACCTGCCTCAGCTTGCTCACCAACTCTGCCCTCACACTATCATTTCTGTTGCCACCGCAAACCATGCCCCGAACACCCAGTATATCGGCATTTATCCGCTTTATCGTCGGGATATCATCAAATGTGAGCGAGCCCGCAATAGCAGTCTCCAGTCCAAGCGCCTTTGAATCAGAAAAGAACGTCTTAAGCTCTTCTTCGCTTAGGAACTCCAATGTTGACCGGCCATCCTTTACGCCCGTGTCCACCATTGCCACATCTATATCCACTTCTTTTCCTATCTCCGCAATCTCAAAAGGAGAAACGGAATCTATGCGTGTGTAATCAGAATAGAAAGCCGCGACAATTTTCTTGTCCGCGTCATAACCCTTTACCGCTTTAACAACACCACTAAGCAAATCTATCGCCTCATGCTTCGTTTTTACGCGGTATAGGCCCACCTTTATGTAATCTGCACCGACAGAGGCCGCACCTAAAGCAGCCAAAGAGGCTGTCCCAGGCTTATAATCAAAATCGCCTATTGCAGCACTCAGTTGCACGCCATTTCCTTTCTCTTCTTCTACCAATCCCCTTATAGCGGATATAACCCAGGGGAAATTAGCGCCTAAAGAACCCTCTTTGGGATTCTTCACATCTACTATATCTGCACTTCCACGAATCACTGCCTTCGCTTCTTCCACATCTTTCGGACTAACCAATAATTTCATCTTACTGCTCCCTCTTTTTTCTCCTTAAAACTTCTTTAATTATCTATCTTTTATCGCTTTAATACCCTTACTCCTTTTTCGTTGCCTACATGCACCTCAGCAGCATTTGTAAATATCCCATGCTCGAGTGAGCCGACAACAGAAGAGAGAGCAGTGCTCATTTCTTTGGGATTATGTATAACGCCAAAATCAGCATCTATTACCAGATTGCCGTGCTCCGTCACGGAATACCCGCCCCTGGTTCCTTCACTCCGTAAAGCAGGTTCGCCACCAAGCTTTTTCACTTGTTCCTCCACTGTTTTCACAGCGTATGGTAAAACTTCTAAAGGAACCGGTTTAGTTAGCTGCTTCATTATTTTCTCTTCTTCAACACAGATAACAAGCTTTTTTGCGGCGTAAGATACTATCTTCTCCCTCGTATGCGAGCCCCATCCGCCTTTAATCAAATTGAGTTCTGAATCCACTTGGTCTGCGCCATCAATGCAGATGTCCAAAGATGGATGTTCAGAAAGAGTAGTAATGGAAATCCCGCATTCTATTGCCATCATTTCTGTTCTAAGAGATGTGGGTACACCAAGAATCTCGAACTCCTCTGTCTTTATTCGATTGCCTATCGCCCTTATCACAATTTCTGCCGTAGACCCTGTGCCAAGGCCCACCACCATACCATCAGAGATCAAAGAAGATGCCGATTCCGCTGCTTTCTCCTTTTCCCTTCCCTTCTTATCGCCTTTCATGATAGTTTACAATCTGGAGTACGTCCTCATTAAATAAGAACTTTTCTATTTTTTCTTTCCCGTACTAGCTAGCTAATCGAAAACATAAATATTATTATATGAGCTGTTGTCTATTACACAAGTAACTTAATTAATGCAAGAAAGCAGTGAGGAATGGACCGAGAAATATCGACCAAAGAAGTTAAGTGAAGTTGTGGGCAACGAGAAAGCAATAGAAGAGCTGAACTCGTGGGCTGATGGGGTCGCTAAGTCAAAGAAAGCCGTTATACTTTACGGACCGCCAGGCTGTGGCAAGACTTCCGCTGCGTATGCACTCGCTTCTGAGCGCGACTGGGAGGTTATAGAGCTTAACGCATCTGACCAGAGAAACGCCGGAGTGATAAGAAGTATAGTTGGACCCGCCAGTGCAAGCAAT
>JAYEJE010000272.1:0-5059 GCA_034660415.1 Methanobacteriota archaeon
GATCGAATCGATCTTCTGTGTCATAGCATCTGTTTTGGGGTCGAGCTCGTTCTTCTGGAAATAGCTCTTGACACGTTTTCTCAGATTCTTCGCCTTTCCGACATAGATTATCCTGTTGGTACTATCACTAAAGAGGTAGCAGCCAGGGTTATCAGGTATGTTACGGTTTTTGAAGTTTGACATTGTTGGTCTTTATCATCTGTGTCAATCTGCGTTAATCTGTGTCAATAATTTATTTTATTTTCTTATACTAAAACGCCAATAACTCTACACGGTGCACCATCGGCGTCCATAATTTTGAGTGGTAAAATGTAACACATGAATCTAATACCAATTAGTTTATCCAGATTTATTAGATTCTCAACAATCAGAATATCATTTTTCAAAAGCAATTTGTGAACTTCAAATGGTTCGTTGTCAGGTGAAAATGCGTCCAAACCAACTATTTTTATTCCTTTCGCAATCAATTCTTGTGCAGTTTCTATGCTTAATATATGATTCTGTCGGAAATAAATGTCAGAATGCATTTCTTTTGCGTGACCTGTATGAAAGAAAACAATATCATCATTCTTGATTGCATCTAAATTCGGATTTTTTTGGTTTTTTACATCTATCACCATTGCTTCACCAATGAACTTATCGATTGGATAATCGTCTAATTTCTTTCCTTCTTCTAGCATATGAAATGGGGCATCTATATGTGTTGAAAAATGAGAGCCAATAGATATTCTTTTTTCGTTCCACCCATCTACCCTTATAGTTGCTACTTGTTTGATTTCTGGTTTGGGATCACCCGGAAAGGTAGGGGTCTTAATATCTATCGGTAACGTTAAATCAACTATGTTCATGATATCGAAAAAGAATGATTTTATTTAAAAAGTTTTTGAAATAAAGGTCTGTGTTAATCTGTGTAATCTTGTGGTTACAAATCCAGGAATATTCATTTTAGCATCCTTTTCAGGAATTCCCCCGTGTAACTACCCTCGTTTGCCGCAACCTGTTCGGGCGTGCCACAAGCAACAACCATACCGCCCTCGTCACCTCCTTCCGGACCAAGGTCAATAATATGGTCGGCCGATTTGATTACGTCCAGATTATGCTCTATAACCACCACTGTGTTTCCCTTATCTACAAGATCGTCAAGTACCTTTATCAATTTCTTCACGTCATGGAAATGGAGTCCCGTTGTCGGTTCATCAAGTAGATATAAAGTCTTACCGGTAGCCTTCTTTGATAGTTCCTTTGTTAACTTAATCCTCTGTGCTTCACCACCCGAAAGAGTGGTAGAACTTTGCCCGAGTTTGATATAGCCCAATCCCACTCGTATCAGCGTTTCAAGTTTGTTTCTGATAGCGGGAATATTCTCAAAGAGCTCCAGAGCTTCTTCAACGCTCATATTAAGTACATCTGCAATCGATTTACCTTTATATTTGATCGCCAAAGTTTCATTGTTATACCGTTTTCCACTGCATTCCTCGCATTCTACATATACATCAGGCAGAAAATTCATCTCGATCTTGATAACGCCATCGCCGTTACATGATTCGCATCGTCCGCCTTTGACATTAAATGAGAATCGCCCCGGCTTAAACCCGTGCTGTTTCGCGTCTTTAGTCGCAGAAAATATCTTCCGGATCTCGTCAAAGACTTTGGTGTAGGTTGCGGGATTGCTGCGTGGTGTTTTCCCTATCGGGTTCTGGTTGATGACAATCACCCGATCTATTTCTCGTCCGAATATGAGCTGGTCATGCGATCCTGCTCGTTGTTTGGAATTATACAGTTTCTGCATCATCTCTTTATATAATATCTCGTATATCAGCGTGGATTTTCCGCTGCCTGATACCCCGGTAACCAATGTTAAAACCCCAATAGGTATGTTGACATCAATATCCTTAAGATTATTCTCCTTACAGCCTTTGAGCTGAATGAACTTACCGGATTCTCTTCGTTGCGTGGGCATTGGTATGCTCAATTCACCGGACAGATATTTCCCGGTTAGTGATGCCGGGTTACTTTCTATCTGTTCCGGCGTGCCCTTTGCAACTACCTTGCCGCCCTGTAATCCTGCTCCCGGGCCCATATCAACAACATAATCCGCTCTTCTTATTGTCTCTTCATCATGCTCTACAACTATTAGCGTATTTCCGATGTCACGTAACCTATGTAACGTATCGATTAATTTCTGGTTATCGCGTTGATGCAAGCCGATCGAAGGCTCATCCAGGATATACAACACACCCATTAAATTGGACCCTATTTGAGTTGCTAGCTTTATCCGTTGCGCTTCACCGCCGGAAAGGGTACTGGAAGCACGAGAAAGCGTAAGATAACCAAGACCCACCTTAGCGAGAAAATCAAGCCGCGCCCTAATCTCCTTTAATATCAGTCCTGCAATCGCGACCTGCTTTTTAGTGAGGTCTATCTCTTTAAAGAATTTTATGCAGTTCGCTATCGACATGTCAGTAATATCAATTATTGATCTTTTACCAACAGTAACAGCCAGGACTTTCTCTTTCAGTCTTTTACCGTTACAACCAGGGCATAGCGAGATCCGCATGAATCGCTCCAGTTCGTGCCGTCTGTACTCCGATTCGGTCTGTTGATACAATCGTTCGGACTGAGGTACCAGTCCTTCCCAGACACCACGATGAGACCAACTTGCATCTCCATTTTTCATCGACATGCTAAACTTGATCTGCTCATTTGAGCCGTACATCAGCGCTTTATATTGCACTTCCGTAAGGTCCTTTATAGGTGTGAAAATCTCAAAGTCAAAATGTTTTGCAACTGCTGCAACATACTGTCCCCGCCACCCATCTATTGCGTTTCGGTATATCGCAAGTGCACCATCGGCAATACATTTGTTCCTGTCCGGAATTATAAGCTCCGGGTCAAAATCCATGGTTATGCCCAGGCCGTGACATACCGGACATGCACCAAAGGGACTGTTGAACGAGAACATTCGCGGTTGTAATTCCTCAAATGTGATACCGCAGATAGGGCAAGCCAAATTAGCTGAATATACCTGCTCTACTTTGTTTTCGGCAACTACAATTACCAGTCCTTCTGACTTAACTAATGCATTCTCTACTGCTTCGACCAATCGCGATCGGTCCTCAATATTTAACCGGTCAATAACTATCTCGATGTCATGTTTCTTATATCGTTCGAGATTTAGCTTCTCATCCGTACGATATATTTCCCCGTCAACCCGAACTCGGGTATATCCGTCTTTATTCAGGTCAGTTAAGAGTTTTTCATACGTGCCCTTCTTCTGTCTTATTATTGGCGACAGCACAATTATTGCACCTTTAGCATCTTCCGCTATCTTTGTCGCTATCTTCTCAGGCGATTGTGCAACAATTTCTATATCATGTCTTGGGCAATGAGGTATGCCAATCCTTGCAAATAATAAGCGCAGATAGTCATATATCTCGGTAACCGTACCGACAGTGCTGCGAGGATTCTTACTGGTTGTTTTCTGCTCTATTGAGATCGCCGGTGAGAGCCCTTCTATGCTATCCACATCGGGCTTATTCATAACACCTAAGAACTGCCTGGCATATGCTGATAACGATTCAACGTATCGTCTCTGTCCCTCTGCATAGAGCGTATCAAACGCTAAAGTCGATTTGCCACTACCGGAAAGACCAGTTATCACTATAAACTTATCTCTCGGCAGTGCAAGATTAACATTTTGCAGATTATGTTCCCGGGCGCCTTTGATGATTATTCGTTTCATTACACTGCAAGAGTATAGGTTATTGGACTTGTTGCTAAAGGCTCAATTCCAACCCACAAAAAAAATATTTGGCCGTTACCCATAAAATAAATATATCCGGTCATTCTTATATATGGGGGGTTAAAAAAAAAATGGATTATGTATTGATATTAGCAGGAATAGTATTTGTAGCATTGATCATTCTGGCGTCTTCGGTAAAGGTAGTGAAGGAGTATGAGCGCGGTGTAATCTTCAGACTTGGTCGGTTAGTGGGTGCAAGGGGGCCCGGGCTGTTCTTAATCATACCCATCTTCGAGACAATGGTGAAGATCGACTTACGAGTATCTGTTTTCGACGTTACGCCGCAAGAGGTTATAACCAAGGATAACGTCACTACGAGAGTGAATGCAGTCGTCTATTACCGCGTACTTGACCCGGAGAAGGCGGTGACCGAAGTGGAGCGATACGAATATGCAACCGCTCAAATCGCGCTGACCACGATAAGAGGTGTGATAGGACAGGTGGAACTGGATCAATTGCTCTCTGAACGAGACACGATAAACAAACGCTTGCAGACTATAATAGACGAAGCGACAGACCCGTGGGGGGTAAAGGTATCCTCAGTAGAGATAAAGGATGTTGAGTTGCCAAAAGAGATGCAACGTGCTATGGCTGCACAGGCAGAAGCAGAGCGTAACAGAAGAGCGCGTATTATTTCCGCAGATGCTGAGTTCCAGGCGTCGAAGAAGGTTGCAGAAGCTGCAAACGTCCTACAACGAGAAAAAGGCGGGTTGTACATTCGAACTTTGCAAACGATAAAAGAGGCAACGGAGGAAAAAGCTACTACTGTCGTCATTCCATTCCCGATAGAGATGCTCGAAGCTTTTGGACATCGGCCCGCTAGAAGCAAAAAACAAAAAGAAGAGACTTCGGATGATATAGCAGAGGAATAAAATAAGTTGGATTTTATCGGGAGCTACAACTACACAAATCCAACCTTTTATTTTTTCTTTTTAGGGAACCCCCAGTAAATAGTTTACCCATTTTGATAATTATCATAGACACAGATTGCACAGATTTACACAGACGTCACTGTCCCAAAAAATTATTAAGTTTTTACGGGTTGAATCAAAATTAAAAATCAAGACACTACTTTAAATCTGTGTTAATCAGCGTTAATCTGTGTCTTAAAAATTCTTGGAAAATGGTATAGTTCTGGTAAATTACCCTTTGTGTCATATGACCTCTGGTTCCTAACATATTATATGACTATATATAGGAGATGTAGATGAACCAGGAAGAGTGGAAAAGGTTGGTGGACAAATCGGACAGACAACT
>JAYEJE010000273.1:0-4943 GCA_034660415.1 Methanobacteriota archaeon
AGCTATTTATATTCCAATAGCCTTGTAATACATAGGAGTAAAAAATGGAGAGCATGTTTACTGCTGTCTTTCAAAAAACGGATAAGTGGTGGATAGCCTTTGTTGAGGAGTTGCCAGGTGCAAATGCGCAAGGAGAAACAATTGATGAAGCACGTGAAAATCTCAAGGAGGCTGTTGAACTAATATTGAACAAGGACGAGATGCTGACGGAAGAGGATATGAAAGACATTTTGAAATTTTGAAAGCTATGGCTAAAAGAGAGAAGGGGCATTATTACAAGTTAAAAGAAGTGTTTGGAACTGCTGCATTATAAAGCCTTTTGCAAATCTTTTTAAAAGGGAAACCCAAAATCTAAATATAAAGGAGGTTTTGTTTTTGTATGTTCGAACGTATCTCGATAGACCCGAAAGTTTGTCACGGAGAAGCGTGCATCAAAGGGACTCGTATTCCTGTACACCTGATTGTTGGCATGTTAGCTAATGGGGACACAATGGAAGAACTCCTCGAAGATTATCCCTCGTTAGAACGTGAGGATATTCTCGCTTGCTTGGATTACGCTGCGGCTCTTGCCGAGGAGCAGGTTACGCCCATTGAAGTAGTAGCAAGAGAGAAAAGTTTCAAAACTTTCCGTTGATCCAAAGACGTTAAAAAACATAATCCGCATATTTCAAGAGTTCTACTGCTTCGCCAACTACTTTGCCGAAACTCCGGCGTTTTAGTTCTCTTTTTCCTTCGCATAAATAAATAATCTGTTCATCTTGATTTGACGCTTCAAACACATCTGCTCGGAGGCGGGTTTTTCCTCGCTTTAGAGATAGTTCAGTTCCTACGTATTTGGCAAGACAACTCTTTTGGATCTTAAAGAAGTCTTCTACGGCGGGTAAAATCTTTTTCGTGCATTGTGAATATCATGCTTCCCAGTGCATCTGTATATACTCATGTGTTTCTCTACTATCCAACATTCTTGTCGTATTTCCTGCTCTGATGTAGAATTCTTTTGCTCCATCACTCCCCTTGAAAAATACAGGCTGTGGGGCTCTTTTCACCTTTATCTTACAAACCGTCTTTTCGTCTTTCTCTTCAAACCCGATATGTGCGTATTTTGTAAATTCTGTGCCTAAATAATCAGAGATTAAGGAAATAATCGCCTGTTGGAAACCGTCTTTATTTCCTTTTTTAAGTGTCTTCAAATCACTTTCTATTCCAAAAAGTTGCCCATCATCCATTACTCCGATAAGCAATGTTCCGCTTTCACTATTCATGAAACCTGCAACCGCTTTCACGATAATCTTCTCAAGGTCTTTATTGATCCTATCATTTCGAAGATCCCACCGTAACGAAGATTTGAAGTCTATTGTTGACCTCTCACCGGTCTCAATGAACTCATCGAGTGTCCTATCGCGGGGTGTTTCGGTTTCCTGCAACAGTTGATTGATAAAGTCGTTAATTTTATCTGCTATCCTCTCTCACCTTTGCTTCAAAAAATCATCATAGCGGTCAATTTCCCAGAGATTTTCATCCATGGGGATGAGTTGTTTCTCCAGAGCACCTGGAAATCTTCTCTCTATTTCCGGGAAATAGTCTTTGGGTATCCTGTTTGAAATCTCCTTGATATTCGTATCTGCTGTTAAGAATGCCCTGTTAGCGATTTCATTCATAATTTGTTTATGCATGTTGTTTCTAGCGTCATAGCCACCTTCTTTGCGTAGCCGTGAAGTTGGAAAGATATGATGGCTCTGGATTGAGTATGGTCCGCTCTGTTTTGTATCCAATGGGATACCATTTAACCAGTCGGTGGCACCGTTGGATTTTACCAAGATGTAAAGCATACGGTAAAGTGGGTGCTGAATAATGCGACCCTCGAGGTCACTGGGTTTAACCTCTATTCTGCCTCTCTGGTCAATAATAGCGTCGATCAACTCTTTCCAAGGTTCTGAATTTTTATCCACGATGGAGACGTCTGAGTCTAACCGTTGGTCAGTTTGCCCTGTATATCGCCCCCATATATGGGCCGCATAGAGCCAGCGGATAGCATTCTTAAGCGATTTCTCATTTGGGAACCTGTTACCATTTCTGGATAAATACACAACCAATGGGAAAAGGGTATTTGTTGAATTCAAATCCTCGGTTGAATCAATAAACGCATGCTTTGGTAGGATGGCAATGAGATAACTGAGAATCTTTTCGAGCTTCGCCCATCCATCTTTTAATTCACTCGCAGGTGTTTTGTGGATGGTTTCGAAGAGCCCTCTACCCTTCACAATTCCTACGAGACATCTTACCAGAAATCCGAGATCAAAGTAAAAATCTGTTTCCTCGAGTTCTTTTATTTTATCTTTCATTACCCGCCTTGCATGTGGCCATTTCCCTGTCATGTGTGTAAGTGCAAGTTCGGCATCGGTGAGTTTTGTGCCCAAGCTGTTAACGCGATCAAAAACATCTATCGCATCGTCAATAGATGCATCTGGTGGCACGTATTGTACAGGATATCCCCGCTCTAATATATTTTTCAGCTTAGTAAGGTTGTCGTTGTATTGCTGGGCAAGCCCGAGAGGATCCCCACCTTCGGGCGAGCCTTGCTTCGCAATCTCGAAGACATTGATCTGATTATCTGGGTTGAAGCAATTTATAACTTCCACCCATAGAGGGTTATTTACCATCAAGAGGGGTTGGTAGTACTGAAAATCACCGTTTTCAAGATTGAAATAGAGGTGCCGTGGATCGTGTTTAATGTCCCTTTCTACATAATAGGGTGGGATTTCATCTTGTGTAAAAAGATAGAGAGTTGTCAGCCTTTGTTGACCGTCAAGAATTACCTCCTTTGACCCTAACTTCTCTCGGTCCACCGCGAGATTCTTGATTTCAGGTGGGTTTTCGGTTTTCCAGAAAAGAAGGCTACCCGTAGGATATTTGCGGATAAGTGAGACCATCAACTGCTTTGATTGCTCAAGCGTCCAGACAAATTCCCTTTGAAACTCGGGAAGAACGATGTCCTTCTTTTTTATGCCCGCCATCAACTCACCAATATTCGTTTTGTTTTTCCTCCTCGCATGAATCAATATTCGGTATTAACTATATTAAAACTTTTCTGACTCTGCCGGGCGCGGTATCTCGTACTACAAATTTCACTTCGTAGTACTTCAATTGGATATTGTCGTTAACGGACATAGCATAATCAAGCCATTCGTTGAATTCGTTGTTTTCAGCACTAAATCTCATCAGCGTTTCTTAATACTTCTTCGATTAGTTCATAGTCCAAATAGTAGCCAACCTCTAATAGCTTATCTATGCAGTCCTTAACACTTCTTATGATACTTTTTTTAGCCTCTACAAACAAACCAAGTGTACCTCTAATTTCAAGCCCAAGTGCCTTTGCAGCATTTCTACCGCTTTTTTTCGTCAATTAATATTCGGGCATCTGAGTGCAGTGCCAGAGCAATTGCCTCCGCTTCTCCTTCATCAACCACAAGCATGAGCGCCTTCACCAATTTTGTCAAGTTCCTCTTGTAAATCATCTACGGCGATATTTGTGTAGCTGATCTTTCTCTTTCCAAGTTCGTAGAGGAAATCCCAAAGCGTTAACTGCGCAGTATCCGCAGCTTGTTTCAATGTCATCTTACCCTCCCTGTAGAGCTCTGCAGCTAAAGCTATCATCGCTTCGTCTTCATTAACCTCTCCAACCAATGGAACTTCCAGCTTTTTTACCGCCATATCTATCTATAAATCTATTCTTCCTTTGAATATAAAAGCTTGCCTAGCATATTTTTGCTATTAACGAAATTTAAGCCATTCCTCTCTTGTTATTCCTGCTTGCTTCATGATTCGGGAGAGAAGATCAACGCCGATTACTTTCCGATGTGGGTTTGGAATGGTTAGTTATACGCACCTATTGGTGGTATGGGTAAACCCTTCCTTAGTCTTACTAATATCCAGCCGTCAATAAATTGAAGGAAGAGAATGGGGAAGTGACAAAGAATAAGGCGGATTTCGAAGGATTAATCGGTGAAGTAGAATCGTTGAATGAGACGGTGAAGATCTTGAGTGATGAGAATCTGATGAAACAGATATGTGGAAGTGAAAAAGACATCAAAGAGGGGCTACTTCATGAGATAAAGACAACAGATGATTTAAGGGGGTTATTTTTATCTCACATAATCCAATAAGACTATTTCATTCGCATTTATTTTGTGCGCTATAAGGGGCGTATTCGCCACGATGTCTTTAGTTAACGGGAGATAAGACTTTAATACATATCTATTTATATTCCAATAGCCTTGTAATACCTAGGAGTAAAAAATGGAGAGCCTCTTTACTGCCGTCTTTCAAAAGACGGATAAATGGTGGATAGCCTTTGTTGAGGAGTTGCCAGGTGCAAATGCGCAAGGAGAAACAATTGATGAAGCACGTGAAAATCTCAAGGAGGCTGTTGAACTAATACTAGAATCAAACCGTGAGCTGAGTGAACGTGAATTTGTGGGTAAGGACGTTATTCGTGAGGAGTTAAAGATCGTTGTATAATGAAACGACGGCATCTCCTAAAACATCTCAAAACTCACGGCTGTGTGTTTTTACGTGAAGGTAGAAATCATACGGTGTACTACAATCCAGCAAAAGGCAAGACATCCACAGCACCACGACACGTCGAAATTGACGATGCTCTGGCAAAGAAAATTTGTAATGATTTAGGCATTCCAAAGGTTTAAGCTTCTTTCAAAAACATTTTTAATTTAGTTCCTGTTTACCTTCGCATAAATAGATGGTTTTTTCACTACCTTCATTTGAAACGCCAAACACATCTACCCTGATGTTGCTTCTACCTCTCTTTAAAGATAATTCACTTCCAACGTATTCCGAAAGATAATTCTTTTTCGTCTTCAATAATTTTTACCACTGCCAGATACAGTTCCTTTTCGTGCACTTGAAGCGTTGCTATATCCCTTTGA
>JAYEJE010000274.1:0-4938 GCA_034660415.1 Methanobacteriota archaeon
ATCTGGTTTCTGGTCTGTTTAAGCCCTTTCGGCATTTTGTGTTCCATAAGCATTGGAACACTCTTCAAATATTTAAATTTGTTGCTTAATCTATGCGGTGAGCTATAAGTTATATTTTCCCATATTTTCACCTGCTTATTTTAAATCTCTTATATCAATGATAAACATATTTTGCCTAGCGTTCCGTGGATAAAAGAAGTTGCCGAAGGCAATTTGGGCGAAGGGTAGCGAAGCCTTTTATCCGCTGTTATATAACCTGAAGGGCAAGGTTGCGAAGCAACCGCAGAGTCCTGCCCCCACGTCTTTATTTTCTTTCTGCAAATCCTAAAATTTCCAGTTTAAACCCAAGCACATCGCGATAAAACGCAACTGTTTTCTTGATGTCCGGAACCGCAAAATTTGGCGCAAGTTTTTTCAGTTCCATAATTTATACCTCCTTTGTTTAGCCTCGTTAATTTCTATGAGGCGCTTCCAATCTTGGTTATAGAAGTATCTGGCGGCTTCATCCCACTCTTCAGTAGACATCTTATTTTTGTTTTACCGGAATGCAGATATCCACGATATGGATTCCTTGTGGATGTTCCTCAGGATTATTTTGATAGAGCTCATAACAAGCACTATCAGCGGGTTGGTAGCCGCTTTCTGGCAGCCACTCGAAAAACACTTTATTCCAAGCTTTCTCGTATTCTTCGCTACCTGCTAATGCATAAGTTAAAAGATTTGTTAATATAATATTCGACCTTTTTATTTTTAATATCTTCCTGTTGAAAGATTTTTAGGTGTCGTCTGTTTTTCTTAAAGAAATTGCAATTTCTCCTTTGTCTTCATCAACAAATAGAAGGTCTTGTATAAAGTTATCAATTTTAGGATTTGCTTTCATGTTCATAATAATTCTCCTTGTATTTTTAAATATTCCTTTTTAGGATGGGGCACAATTTCATATAACGTAGTATATCCGAACTTGGTTCACATATACCTCATTTTAACTGAAACTTCTCCCTCATTTTTCACATCAATAAAAAGAATAAAATAGGGTGTGTAATCGCACTCCTTTTTTGTTTCTATCCTCCCTTATTCTCGCCACCGAGGCAATTTTGGCATTATGTCATCAGCCATTTTCTCTGCTTCCGCTCTCGTTTTATCCATAAATTGCATCGCTGCGTTTATACTACCTTCTCTTACCTGTTCTTTACTTGCCAATTCGCCACTTTGCTGATCCTGGCAATGGATGCAATATCGGTCCTCAAATTTAGATGTCGTCTTTTCATCAACCGGCATCCCGCAACTTTCACATTGGTTCATGTTTTACTTTTTCAATATCTTTATCCTGTATCCTTCATCTGTATATTCAACGTCCAATTCCAAGCCCAGTTTCTCAGCTCTCGGTTTGAAATAGCCCTCAATGCATCCATGTTGAAAATCGTCTTTACTTATAGGCAACAATCCTTTTTTTATGAGATTTATCGCCGTCATCAGAAATCCGTCTCTCTTTAAGTTTAATGTCGCTTCGTTGGGATTTCCCTCAACTTCAACATCGCTCCCCATCAAATTCTTACGGACTATCGCCTCGCTCATCGCAAAGCCGATTGCGTTATCTTTGCCCTGCGCCTGCAACATATCTGCATATTGCTGAGAGGTCATTTCCGCATATTCACTCATCTTCTCCGTTCCCATTTGCATAATAAAGCCAATATCTGCTTGCTTGTTCAGCACGAATATCTCGCGCATCATCTCCCATTTCTCTTCATCCGATAATGTTGGTATTTCCATCTTTTTGCCTCCACTCAATTATCAAGTGATATTATATTTAAACTACAAGGTTCGGAAATCATATAAAAGTAGCAAATGGTAAAAACCGGGACATAGATTAACAAGTTAAGTGGAAAAATCGGAAGGGGACATTTATCTCAAGGGAATGCAAAAAGAACGGTTTGTTAGAGATTTCCTATGCAGAAAATGAACGTTAAGCTAACAACCTCTTTATCGCACCCTCCATAATAGAGCTACGCGATACAATCCCCACCAGCGTATCGTCTTCCATTACGAGTAATCTTCCGATCCCCTCCTCGGTCATTTTCTCCACCGCCTTAATAACTCCATCTCTTGGACTGACACAGACTAAGCGTGTACTCATCCGTTCCTTAACACGAACGCTATTCCAATCTTCTCTTCTCACGCGGAACAAATCTTTGTACGAAATAACACCAATAGTTTTATTCTCCTTGTTAACTACAGGGTAGCCCAAATGCTGATATTCACTTATCAAGGAAAATAAGAGTTCCAAAGTAGCATCCGCATTAATTGTAATAACTTCTGTTGCCATAATATCACCTACGGTTATACCCTGAAATTGCGCGTTTAGCAGTTTCTTGATCATTTTATTTATTTCCATTTTTTCCGCTCCTCTTTCTTAAACATTTTTACTTTTATCTTCTTCTCCATTCAAACAACACCAGAACAGCGGGCACCACCGTTAAGGCCGCAACC
Organism: Methanobacteriota archaeon; assembly: GCA_034660415.1. Lineage (GTDB taxonomy): Archaea > Halobacteriota > Syntropharchaeia > Alkanophagales > Methanospirareceae > Methanophaga. The sequence goes on from JAYEJE010000274.1 coordinate 2,488, forward strand.
ATACAGAATATGACGCCCGTTGCCATCATTGTCCCCATATCTTCCATCACTGGCAATTCGCCAAGTGAAAGGCATTTAAAGCCTATTACAGCCGCTATTGTCGTTATAGTCATTGGATAGAATACATTCTTGATCGTATCAACCATAGCATCCTCACGTTTTTGCGTTTGCAGCTCATATCGAAACCGTTTTGTAACTTGAATACCAAAATCTATACCTATACCCATTATCATCGCCATCACACCTGATGTCTGTGGCGTTATCTCAAAACCCACCAAAACTAGCGTGCCTGTCGCCCATATAAGGCCAAAGACAATGGTTAACAAAGGAATAAGCCCGTATTTAATAGACGCAAATACAATTATAAGGATGAGTATGATTAAAGCAAAGCTGACAAAAGAAGTTAGATCCATTGTTTCCTGCGCGAGTTCTTGCATCGCTACCTCTATTACCGGACCACCGCTAATTTCCACCGACACACCATGCGGTTTCTTTATCAATATCACATCTCTTAGTTCGCCAACTACTTCTTCGGTATCAACATCATCTAATATGTCAAGCCTTACCAAGCTCATCGAGTAATCATCGCTAATATAATTGTCCATCTTCTGATCTACCTTTTCGTCCTTTTGCAACAGCAACTTGACACTTCGCAAAGAACCCGGTATTCTGCCGTCATTTGCGTCTTTTATCACATCTGCAGCACTTTTCGCACTCACCACACCATAAACGAGTTTTGCGCGTTTTGAGAGCAAATCGACGTATCGCAGTACTTCCGGGTCTCGGACATCCCGTATCTCTTCTGATCTTGCATATCTCGGGTCTATCTGTACGGAAATTGTTGTCTTGGAGAAGCTACCTGCAAATTGGTCTGATATTAGCTCGAATGTCTTTACCACTTCTATATCATCGGGAAGCCAGTCCTTCTGTGATGTCCCCACTGTTTCCATCATAGTGGCTTGATAACCTATGAAAAGGGTAATTAAAAAAATTAGGACTAAGACAATGAGAGACCTATGTGCTACAAACCGTGCATACTTCTCCAACGGCTTTTTACCGAATTTACTCAGCTTATCTCTCATTATTTAGCCCTCACCCATTTTTGTAGCCATTCGGCTATTATTCGTGCTTCTATACGCTCTTCATAAATGATAAAGCATGGATTTACTACCACCGCAGCGATCCAGCATAAGATTATCCCTAAAGCGAGTGACTGTCCCAAATGCTGAATCATCGGCATCGGGGCAAGCGTTAACGCGAAGAACGCTGCAGTTGTCGTTGCCGCAGATCCAAACGTTGATGCACCTATATTAGAGACCGCAATCTTTAGCGATTCTTTCGTGGCATAATTATTACGCTCTTCATAATACCTCGACACCATGAATATCCCATATTCGACGCCCAAACCGATGATAACAGAACCTATCATAACCGTGCTGATAGATATAGGTATTCCAAGGAATCCCATTGTTCCGAAAGTCCAGGTAATACCGAAAACCAGTGGCAGGAACACAAGGAAACCTTTTGGGAACGACCGCTCCAGTAATACCAATAGCCCGAAAATGATAATTGCCGCTACAACTGTAGTGAAGATCATGTCCGCACGCATCAATCTCAATAGCTCCGCTATCAGCGGCGCCCTACCCGTTATCTTATATTCCACGCCTGCGGGTTTTGTAATCGCATCAACGTCATTTTGTATTATAGCAGTCGCCTCATTCACCTTCTCTTCGCTTAATCCTGCTATTGGACTGGCATAGACCAGCATAATGCTAAAATCATCATTAAAAAACCTTCCTGAATTATTAACAGAAGCTAACTTCTTCTTCACTCCGGCCATATCCTCTGGCACGCCATGTTTAAAATGGGTGGCCACTGACTGAACATTTTCAATTGATGATTCTGCTTCAAGCCGTTCATGTAAATCAACTACCGATGCTATTATCTTTGGGTCTCTCATATCACGGGGTATGTCTTTTGCGCCTGTTTCCCGATCTAAGCAAACGGTGATAATCATGAACTCTTCTCCTTTGAACTTACTCTCTATCATATCCTGTAAAGCGAAGATAGGCAACTGCTGCGGCATCTCCTTCGCTATATCGCCCTGAAACTGCAGCCCTGTCGCGCCATAGCCCAAAATTACGGTTATTAACAGAGACAGTACAATTATCTTCTTGTAATGCCGGCACTGAAAAGCAGCCAATTTCGACAATGCACGCTCTATGCCTATCTTCTCTTTTAGCCCCATTCTAGTTCTTCCTTCTCAGAAACAAGACCACAAATAGAGCAATTAAGACGAATATCGCTTCAAATCCAGGAACCGAAAAAGTTCCCCTCCTGCCGGATGATACGCTTATCGGAATCATTTTATCAAAGAGATATACATTGTCATCACCTAAGTCACGGTCTCCGGTGCATCTTATCTCTATGCCCTGTTGATATGCTTTCGGC
>JAYEJE010000275.1:0-4837 GCA_034660415.1 Methanobacteriota archaeon
CGCCCAGAGTCACACATACATTCTTAGCACCGAGATTCAAAAGCTTTGTGGCACCTTTTTCATAGTCCTCACTCAACATCAACGATTTTAATTCACTAGCACTGATAAAAAGCACTTCACTGCGTGCTATTAGTTCAGCTAATTCATTAAGCCCGTATTTGAAACAGAGCATACCCGGGCTGAAACTCAGTTTCGATTCTATTCTACGTGCCAATTCGCATTGCAGCTCCAATTGCGCCGTGTTTACGAATGAACTGGTATGCAGGAATCGGGCATTGTTTATCAGTTCTATATCTATGTGCTCCATGCCGAGCCGATCATTCACACCGGGATAGATATAAAGTGCTCTTTCACCTTCTGCATCAACAAACCCTATTGCAGCACCGGTATAACCCGCTTCTTTTCTTATCTCTGTCTCCAAACCTTCTTTCACGAACTCTTCCAAAATCCGTTCGCCTTCTTCTTCCGTGCCTACAAGACCCACGAAACTCACATCAACGCCCAATCGCGATAATGCAACGATAGTATTAGCTGCAGAGCCACCTGGCGCCTTCTTCACATCCAGGATACCTATCTCTTCTCCGCCCTTTGCTATTCGCTCCACGATATACAGAACGTCATAATTCAAGGCGCCTAAGCCGACCACTTCTTTTCCGATCATTTTGAAACTTTTAGAAAATAATTACTCTTTGTGATTTACACTTTTTATATATCTCCTTTCTTTTTTCTTCAAAAGTAAAAGAATTAAGAGACATATATCTTTCAACAATTGCATTGAGGCTGGTTATACCATACACTCATGGCCATTTAGAACGCTGAACCAAATCAATGCTTCAGGAGCTATTTTATCTGGTGGATCGTGAGCTGCGGATGATAGAACGGAAACGTGAGCTAAATGAGCTTTATGAAAGACTGGGGGAAGAGCCACCGTATGATCTGTCGTTTGCGGACGATAAAATCGTGGGAGAATCATAAAAATATATAAGGTCCGATTAACCGCAGAGTTCACGGAGAACGCCGAGGATGTAGGTTTTAGATTAGGGATACGGACACATGATACCTAATTTTCTATGTGAACTCAGCGTACTCTGCGGTAATCTCGGGTAAATTCATGGCTGAGGAACACGTTGAGGAGTTAGCTCAGGTACAAAAGAGGTTTGAAAAGCATTATGAGTAAATATGACATCTATGCCTTTGGCAAGAAGGTTGCCTTCTATGAGAAACGTCATCAGGTAAAGGTAGACAGCAAGCTCATTATCACGCCCATGCTGGACCCACGAGCAACTGATCTGGTAAAGAGTCTGAGAATGAAAGTTTACACCTCAAGTTATGCTTGGGGTGATGAAGAAGTGGGATAAAACTGTCTTTATATGCTATGAATGCTAATGATATATTTAAGATGCAGGGTGTGATGACGCATCAGCACAAAATTTGGTGTGCTTTTGAGCTCTGATAAAATGGCAAAAGCAAAGATACTTATAGTAGAAGATGAAGCTATTACCGCTAAGGACCTACAAAATATGCTGAGAGGTTTGGGCTATGATGCTCCTGAGATCGCATCGTCCGGAGAAGGGGCTATTAAGAAAGTAGAAGAGATTAAACCTGACTTAGTATTGATGGACATCATATTAAAAGGAGATATGGATGGCATAGAAGCTGCTGAGCTGATCCACGATCGTTTTGACATCCCCATTCTATATGTTACTGCATATCTGGATGAAGCGCGGCTGCAAAAGACAAAGGTTTCGGAGCTTTATGGCTATATCACAAAACCATTTGAGGATAAGGAATTACGACCCGTAATTGAGATGGCGCTTCAAAGGCATACGCTGGAGAAAGCGCTACGAACAGCCGAGCAAGATTGGCAAGATTCGTTCAATTCTTTGGAAGATATTATGCTGATAATTGACAGAGATTACACAATAGAAAACATAAATGAAATTGGGCTGAAACTTCTTGGAAAGAGCAAAGAGGAGGTAATAGGGAATAAATGTTATCAAGTCATTCACGGTGCGGGAAATCCCGCTGAATTCTGCCCTTTTAAAGAAACGTTGGAAACCAAACAGGTAGAATCAACCGACTGGTATGAAGAGAGATTTGGGAAGTACTATTCTATAAAGAGTTCTCCGATATTTGATGAAAATGGAGAGATTATAAAATTCGTTGATTTGATGAGGGACATCACCGAGCGCAAGCGGGTGGAAAAGGAATTAAGAGCAACAGAGGAAAAATACAAGACCATATTTGAAACAGTTCCAATATCGCTAGTCTTATTCGATAAAGACGGTTTAATACTGGATATCAATACATGGCATTTAACAAACATTGCCAGGGGTAAAGCCACCAAAGCAGACTTAATTGGGAAAAACATTATTGCACACCCAAGTATTGTGAATGCCGGTCTTTCTGAGACGTATAAAAGAGTGCTTGAAGGTGAGCCATTTGATAAAAAGGGCGTGTATTTTCCTACTTTAATACCGGGGACAAGTGGCTACTTCGATGTGAAAGGAGTTCCCATTTTTAAAGACGGTGAAGTGATTGGCGCTGTTGCACTACATGATGACATCACCGAACGCAAGCAGATAGAAGAAAAGCAGAGGTTATTTTCGCATGCTCTTGACAGCTCAATTGATGGTTTAGCTATGGGCGATCTCGAGGGCAGGATTACATACGTGAATGATGCGTTTGTTAGAATGTTTGGTTATTCAAGAGAAGAGTTAATAGGGAATAAAATCGCTTTCATCTACTCGGAGGATCAGTTGCCGAAGTTGGAAGAGGCACTTAAGGCAACTATGGATGGCGGTTGGATAGGCGAGTTGGTTGCCAAGAGAAAAAATGGCGAACTCTTTCCTATAGCAATCTCATCATCATTAATAAAGGATGATGAGGGGAATGTTATTGCACATATGGCAAGTCATCAGGATATAAGCGAGCGCAAACGTGCGGAAAACGAGCTCAAGAAGAAGAACAAGGAGCTAGAGCTATTTAACCGGCTGGCGGTTGGTAGGGAGCTTAAGATGATAGAGCTGAAGAAGGAGATAAACGCACTGCTTGTGCAATTGGGTAAGGAGAGCAAATATGAAATCGCGGGAGAATCATAACTGTTTCTCCTCTTGCCCTTTTTAGAACTGTTCTTGGTAGGTCAGGAACTACAATATCTTAGTGGATACTACAACTATAAGCAAAATATACGTTCATTTATTTTTGCCTCGAACAGATTCTTCCATTCATTCCCCCGCTTGTACTTGATTTGTGAGCATCCGAACATTATTGTTTACAATTAATCAACATAAATCGAAAGTTCATGACACTCCAAGAGCTAATATGAATAAAAACCTACAGTCTTTAGAATGCCCTTTTATATGTATTGATGTAACAGAGAAATATCTTATAGCCAAAATCTCCAAATTATCATAGGCGGAGTGGTGAAGATGGAAGAAGCGAAAACGCTAAAGATTCTCATCTGCGATGATGACCCGGCATACCGAAAACTAGTGCGAGCCTATTTGCGATCCTCAGGCGGCGATTTCATAGTGACCGAGGCAGGTAGAAAAGGTGAGATACAGGATGCCCTGGATAAGGGCGGAATTGACTTGATCCTCCTGGACATCCAGATGCCGGAGAAATCCGGCTTAGAATGGCTTGCTGAGATCGTAGAAAAGCAAATAGCACCTGTGATCATGCTCACAGGGTTTGGCAGTGAAGAGATCGCTGTTCAATCCATTCATAAAGGTGCAATTGATTACATTCCAAAGGACCATCTCACAGGGGATAGAATAGTGGGGACCATTAAGGCAGCACTTGAAACTTGGAAGCGTAAGCAAATGGAGGCGGAAATAAAGAAGGAGAAAGAATTTTCAGAGAATTTGATTGAGACTGCGGGTGTCGTTATTGTGGGTATTGATTTGGATGGTAATACTACATTATGTAACACGAAAACCGAAGAGGTGACAGGCTATAGCAAAGAAGAAGTAATAGGCAAAAATTGGCTTAAACTTGTGTACCCTGTTGCAACACGGAGAGAAGAAGTATCAAAAGTATTAAAAAGTTGTTTGGACGGCGCGCAGGTAAAAGCCTATGATGCTGTCATAACAAGAAAAGATGGTGGCGAACGCATCCTTTCCTGGGATACCACCAGCTTGAAAGATGCATATGGCGAAACAAGAGGTATATTATGTATCGCTCAAGATATTACGGAAAGGAAGCAGTTAGAACAGGAACTAAAAGAGAACAGGGACTATCTGGAGAGTTTGATTCAAGAGTCGCCAACTGCAATTCTTTCTACCGATTTAAGTGGCAATGTGGTAGTGGTCAATAAAAGCGTGGAGAAAGTTCTGGGGTACAAAGGCGATGCCCTCATGGGTAAACCATTATCTATGGTGATTTCTGAGCAGGGTGATTTAGAAATAGCGGATAACAAAGATTTCCCGCTCGACTTTGTAAAGGAAGACGGCTCAAAAATTCCTTTGAACGTCTCTACTTCGGTCCAGCAGTTTAAGGGCGAACAGAAAGGGCTGATAGTAACATTGAAAGACCTCTCTGAGTTGAAGGGATTGTTTATAACTCCCGTGAGTGAGGTTGTTGTGGAGACCGAGATGAAATATCGCTTGGAACCGGGTTTTATGTACCTCGTTGAAGAAGAAAAACCAGAAAAAAGCTTTGATGTGTTCGTGGATTCTGTTAAACATGGTAGACAGGGATTATACATTTCAAGGCAAAATCCCGCTATTGTTAGAGAGAAATATCAATTAGAAAAAACCCCAGATATATGGCTTACAAGAAATAAGATACCCGAAGAGAGCTGTATAGGTCCTGATGAACTTGTAAAGTTATATAA
>JAYEJE010000276.1:0-4824 GCA_034660415.1 Methanobacteriota archaeon
TCTATCCGCACGTTTTCTAGCCCTCTTGTATAAAACTCCCGAAACTTCATATTTTGCTTAATGTTGCCAAAGGGCCATTCAACAGTCTCCTTACGCTTCTTGTATTCCTCTTTCCCTTTCTCGGAACTCATTTTACCTGCCATCCGCCTACGTTCTGCCTCGTAGTCATCACTTGTGATCTTTCTTTCTTTGCTTTTACCAGCACATTCCTCCCTAAATGGACATTCTCCACAGTTTGCACCATAATAGGAGTACTGTGGCTTACCCTTATACATATACTCCCCCTTTCTGCTGAGTATCTCACCATTAGGGCATATGAATTGGTCATTCTCTTCAACATAGACAAACTTATCCTTCGAATACGGACCGTCTTTTACCTTACCATTCATTTCCTGGGCCTGCTTGCTGTCTGGAATATAGCCATCCACCCCCTTCTCCTCCAAATATCGCAGGTTGGGGCCGCGGAAGTAGCCATTATCCATGCTCACCTTTGTCCATTCTGACAAGCCCCCTAGGTTCTCCTCCGTCATTTCTATCTGCGGCTGCAACTGGTTATGGTCTGTGCAGTCCTGAGTGACGCCATTAGCAAGAATTATCCCCGACTCATGGTCTACCGCTATCTGAGGATTGTATGATAACTCTTTACGTTTCTTCTTGTTCTCCATAAAACGAGATTCTGGATCAGTTATGCTGACTACACCTTGTCCACTCTTTGTAAGCTCTTCCTCTGCCTTATCGAGCTTTTTCATAATCTTCGCCTTATCGTCCTCATCGCCAAGCACATACTGCTCGATAATCTTCTTCGATGCATTTTTCATTTTCTTGCCGGAAGCTTCTTCAATCTCCTTTATCTTCTCACGAAGCTTTTTCTTCGTATTGAGTTCGGGTGGCAGCTCGTCACCTCTTTTATCTCCATAGAGCTTGTCCTCTTCTTCATCTACCGTAATCCCATGCTCTACCATCTGTCTGATCTTTTCTATCTCCTCTTTGCTCAGCGTGTGGCGGTTCGATGCGTTTGCTTTCGTCTTGGTACCATCGATTGATACGTGCCCCAACTTAGGTATTCCTAATACCTTGGCAATCGCGACGGTCTCCTTGAACACTGCTTCTATTAGTCCCTTGCACTCCTTTTTAAAATTCCATATCGTTCTGAAATCGGGCTTCTCATGCCCTGCCAGATACATATATACCACATTCTCATGAGCTAGCTTTGCTATCTTTCTCGAAGACCAAATGGCATCAAGAGAAGCCATTATCGCCAGTCTTAACAACATCCGCCGTGAATAGGCAGGATTGCCAGGTCCAGACCTGTACTTCTGCTCCGCTTCACCAACATCCATGCTATCCACTACTATTTCAACCAAGTTGCAAATATGGTCTTCAGGTATGAGTTCACTAACATCAAGGGGCAATAGCCAAGATTGCCCTATCTTATCGCTTCGTATCACCATCCGTTACAATCACCTCGTTTTTATAACTAAAGAAGAGTTGTACATGCCCTAATAAAAACCTTTCGGTTTAATTTCGGTTGGAACTAAGATACGCATTCTTCTAAGTGGTATTTTAGCAATTTGAGAAAAGTCTGGCTATAAATGTGCATTGAGTTAGAAAGAAAGCGTTTTTTAGATCTTTGTACTATTGTATAATTTCTATTGGTTGTTGGGTAATTGTGGGACAGCCTCTGCAAAGCAAAAACTTTTATCCTTTTTTTATTTGTTTGTAATTTGATGCTTGAGTTTTGTGATTTCTCCACCCTTTATTGAGCAGATACATGCATAACACTAACCACCGAGTCAAGTTATGGCGATAATTTTCTAACAATGGAAAGAAACAAATTTCAATAAACTCCTTCGTAATTCTTCATTATACACATGGCGAGAATACAATATGGCAAATAGACATCAATTATGTGTTGGAACGATTATCAACCATCCACCGAAAAAGGAGGATCCATCAATAACGGAGAAACGATTAGGGATAGAGCGGCTAAGTTGCACGTATCTAAATAAAAATAAAATTAATCCTGTATTTATGGGTGATAAATAGCGCCTTACCTAACTACAATAAAAGCGTAGGGGGGAACAGCCCCCTTAAAATCTACCGTTCCACCTCGGTGCTCTCGAATAAATAAGAACCAATGCCCACCATGCCAATCGAAAATGCAGTAATCAAAGCAAAATCGAGTAGTATAGGGACTCCGGAAGCTTCCGCACCGACTAGAACGCCCCTTAAACCATCCACACCATACGTTAACGGATTCGCATAACAAACGGGAACAAGCCAGGACGGCAGATCCTGTACGGGAAATAACGCACCGGATAGTAAAAAGGTAGGGAACATGACAAAGTTTACAATCAATGTAAACCCTTGCATGTCTCGCATCCGTGACGCGAAGATCAAACCCAAGCCAATAAAAGTAAACGAAATCAAGCACATGAATACTATTGCGAGCATAACCGGTATCACACCGCGGATTTTAAAGCCCAGTAACGTACTGAGCGCTAAGATTAAGAGCCCTTGCATTATCGAAATGGTAGAGCCTCCTGCGGTCCTGCCTAAGACAATAGAAAGTCGCGATACCGGCGCCACCATCACCTCCTTCAGAAACCCGAACTCCTTGTCCCAGAGCACGGAAATGCCCGCGAACATCGAGCTGAAGAGCAAGGTCATGCAGATTATCCCGGGCGTGAGAAAAGCGACATAATCTACTCCCGCTGGCAGTCCTGGCATAGAGGCGTGCTCTAATCCTAAGCCCAGAAATATGAGGAAGAAGATAGGCATCCCTAAAGAGCCAACAACTCTGCTCTTTGCACGCCACATACCTTTCATCTCTCGCAGCCACAGCACGTAGATTGCTTGAATACTTAATGTCTGTTTCATTCCCTTATCCTCCGCCCAGTGAAATGCAAGAAGACATCCTCCAAGCTCGGCTTCCTCATATTCACTGATTTTATCTCTAGTCCCGATTCGCGCGCATGCTCCATTATTGTTGGTATTCGTAAGTCTGCTCGCTCCATCTTCAACGTTACAAAGCCGTTATGCGCCTGGACGTCAGTAACAAAGTCAAGATTTTCAAAAATACCCGCCGCATTCGAGGTGTTCAATTCCAATGTGACTAAATCAGACCCGATCAAATCCACCAACTTTTTCGGGCTGTCAAGTACAATTATCTTGCCCTGATCTATAATCCCCACACGATCACAGAGATACTCCGCTTCTTCCATATAATGCGTGGTTAATACAATCGTTACTCCTTCTCTTTCGTTTAATTCCTTTATGTAATCCCATGTGCGTCTTCGCGTTTGCGTATCCAAGCCCAAAGTGGGTTCGTCTAAGAACAGTACTTTGGGGCGGTGTATGAAGCCTCTTGCAAGTTCTAAGCGGCGATTCATACCGCCTGAATACTTGTCCACCACGATGTCCGCTTTCTCTTCCAGTTCCACTAGCGTTAGCAATTCCGCAACACGCCGCTCCCGCTCGCCACGTTTTATCCCGTACATACGTGCATGGAAATCCAAATTCTCGCGTCCTGTCAATCTCCGGTCCAAAGCGGGTTCTTGAAATACAATTCCTATGCTCGCCCTTACCTTTTCCTTTTCCTTGGTAACATCGAAGCCCGCTACTTTCGCCATTCCCGATGTGGGCTTCAACAACGTGGTCAGTATCTTTATCAATGTCGTCTTACCCGCACCATTAGGACCCAGTAAAGCAACTATCTCGCGCTCTTCCACTGTAAAAGTGATCTGATCCACAGCGGCAAAGCTAATACCGTTGCTATTGAACCGCTTTGTCAAATCCGTTACTTCTATTACTTTCATCTAATACTGTTAAGGTGCGCATCATTTACAAACCTTTCTTTCAAACATTAGGATTTTGAACTAACCGTCTTAGCTGGCTGGCAAGAAGATAACCGACACATACGGGACATACTTTTTCTGGCATCCAATACTCTCTTAATTATTTATATGAATATAACCTACCGCTTATGCTCTTTTAACAGTTCTGTTTTTTCAATAATAAAAGCTTTTTGGTCATTGCTAATATCTTCAAGCCATGATTCGATCTCAGCAAAGGACCATGTAGTTTCAAACTTTCTTTTATGAATTTCGTTAAATTCTTTCTCACAATCGGAAATATCCAGGTGAAGCATCTTTTTTGCTATGCATTCGAGATAAAGGAACACTGCTCTGTCTTTTATTTGCAGAGATAATGACAATACCTCTGTAATGGCATCCAAAGCGCTTGTGTAATTCCCTGTTCTAATATATAATTCCGAAAGGTTTTCATAAGCATCACCATATTCATAATTTAACACTATTGCTCTATTATAGTCGCTTATCGCCTTCTCATATTCCTTTATGTCATCATAAGCATTTCCTCTGTAGTTATAAGCCTTAGTATATTCAGGATTTAACTCTATTGCCCTGGTATAATATTCTATCAAATTTTCTCTATTTCACTTTTGATCTTCATCATATGCACGGTTAAACCATTTTTCCGCTTCCGCACGCCTTCTGGTATCATCCAATAATAAATTGGATAATGATTTAACATCCTTACCGCCCTTATAATTATCAAAGCTCTCTGCGAGGATTTTTAATTTCCCTTCTTTCTCCATTAACGTTTTAGTTAGTTCTACAATAGTATCTTTTTTGGCTTTCTCTGTACGTTCTAACTTCTCTTTTAATCCCGCAATAGTTCCTTCAAGTTCTGCGATTTTGTTTCTTGCCTCTGCATCAGGGTTATTTTGTATGGACGCTATCTCATTGATAGAATTTTTAAGTTTTCTTTCTCTTTCCTCTGATTCAACAAGCTTTTTCTTGA
>JAYEJE010000277.1:0-4813 GCA_034660415.1 Methanobacteriota archaeon
ATACGATTTATCTTGTGCCGCACATGCATTATGATGCAATATGGGCGTTTACGAAGGAGGACTATTTTCACATCAATATGATGTTTATTCTAAAGAATGTGGCCAAGCTTCTTGAAAAGGTGGATTACAGATTCCTGATAGAGCAGACCTTTCTGCTGGAGGAGATGGAAAAGCGGTATCCCGACCTGTTCTCAAAGATTGCGAAGTACATAAGGGAGGGCAAGATAGAAATTGCTGATGGTGAATACCTGATGGCAGATACGATGCTTCCGAAAGGAGAAACACTGATAAGAGAAATCATGGTCGGTAAGAGGTATGCAAAGGAGAAGTTCGGAGTGGATGTCCCGGTGATGTGGCAAGCGGACAGTTTCGGTTTGAATGCCCAATTACCGCAGATATACAAAAAATCCGGCTACAAATATGTTGCCTTCAGAAGAGGTGTGTCAAAGATAAATCCTTCAGAATTCCTCTGGGAGGGTTTAGATGGAACGAGGATTTTAGCTCACTGGATGCCTTTAGGATACCGTGCAGGACTGGACCTGAAAAAGTTGAAAGAAAGTTATGAGAAGCTCAAAGAAGTTGCAGCTACATCGCACATCTTGATGCCTTCCGGGAGCGGAAGTACAATGCCACAGTTGAAAACACCCAAGGTCGTACAGGCGTGGAATGAGAATAATGGGGAAGTTGCAAGGATGAAGATTACAACACCACGCGAATTCTTTGAAGCACTCGAGGAGGAAATAGCAGACCAGAACCGTGAGCTAGAAGTCAGGAAAGGAGAGATGTATTCAGGGCAGTATTCGGCGGTCTTTCCAAATTGCTGTACGAACAGGATGTGGATAAAACAGGGGCTTTCTGATTACGAGAATTGGTTGTTGTGCTGTGAGCGATGGGGCACCATAGCTTTTATCCTCACTGGCTATTACTCATCTGATGAGTTGCGTGACAATTGGCGGAAAATTTTATACATTGCATTTCATGATGTGATTCCGGGAACCGGGATGGATGAGGGTTACGAGGAGGTGAGACACTACCTGGACTCTTTCAAGAAGACGCCTACGCTCGCTCCGCGTATGTACGCTACGATAGTAGAGAAAGAATCAGCGAACGGTTGGTTTGAGGGTGATGTCATTGTATTCAACTCGCTCTCGTGGGAAGTGAAGAACTGGGTGGAAATGGATTTAAATTTTGAGAAAGGGAAAGTGATAGCGATTAAAGGATTAACGAGTGGAGAAGAGGAAATAGAGGCGGAATTATTAAAATTTGGTAGATATGAAGATGACTCGTTGAGACATGCAAGGATAGGATTTGTTCCTACAGTCCCTCCAATGGGATATAGGGTGTATAAAATCCTTGAGCGTGAGCCCAAACGGTATCGTTATGACCCGAATTATCTCCTTGTACGAGGAAATACGATAGAAAACGGGTTCTTTGGGGTTGAGGTGGACCCCGCCACAGGGTTGGTTGACGTAACTAAAGATAAGAAGAAGCTTTGCACTGCGAATGAACTTGTGCTGGAGGAAGAAACCGGCGACCTCTACTACCATCGACAACACTTGAATATTCCATTAAAGACGGAAACAGGTGAGGGTGTGGTGTATGGCACGTTCAAGGTGGAGAACTTTGAGATGAATTCGAATAAAGGCTCTTTGAGACGAGTAATCCATGTAGAAACTAATTATTATTCTCTACGCTGGCCGTACAGATTGATGGAAGAGATGGAGCCACTTCTGTGGCGACATAAATTCCTGGAATGCACAAAGGATATAATCGTGTACAGGGATATTCCACGAATAGATTTCATCACGTACATAGAGGACAAGCACCCGAGATCTCGGCTCAGGGTCCGGTTCTCGACGGATATGCGATCTCAAACGTATAACTGCGGGAGTCAATTTGGTGTTGTTTCCCGTCCGACAGACCAATACAACTATAAACCAGAAGAGGCGTGGGTAGAGGATCCCTGCGGCGTATTCCCATCGTTAAGGTGGCTCGATTATTCTGATGGAAAGAAGGGCATGACCGTGATGCACAAGGGAATTCCGGGGAACGAGGTAAGAGATGGAGACGTCTATTTAACCTTACTTAGGAGTGTTGTAATGCTCTCCTCGGATGGCAACACAGGTCCTGCAATACCGGTTCCGAGTGCACAGGAGTTGGAGAAATACGTGTTTAGATATTCCATATATCCGCATGAAGGAGATTGGAGAGACGCCTCCTCTTATAAACATGCTCTCGAATTCAATACCGATTTGAATGGAATGCAATTACCGAAAGGTATAAAGCTTCCTTTAAAACGGCCTTTTTTGAAAATAGAACCGGAGAATGTTGTTTTATCGACACTGAAAAGGGCAGAGGATGGTGAAGGCGTGATTCTAAGATTTTATGAGACGAAGGGAGAAGTTACGGATGCAAAAATAACACTGTTTAGGGAACCAAAGGCGGTCAAAGCGGTGAACATGCTGGAGGACGAGGACGAAGGAGTGAATAAAGAGTTGAAAAAAGAGGGCGAAAGAATAGAGTTGACACTGAATCCTTTTGAGATAGTTACTTTGAAGATACAGATCATCTAAAATATTTTGGGCATGCAGTTAGAATGACAAGCCCGCCAACAACAGTTTGCGTTTTATCCAATGAAAGAGATGAGAAAGGATGCGATGGAAATATTTACTGCATCGCTTAGGGCAGTAGATCCTATTATTGCAGTCAAAAAGCATCTCAGTTTGGAAGGTGATGTTTTGCAAGTAGGGAAGCGAAGTTATGACCTCTCCAATTACACCCACATTTACGTGATAGGATGCGGGAAAGCCGCTGCTTCAATGAGTTATGCCCTGGAAGATATACTGCAAAACAGAATAAGTGTTGGTATTATAAATGTGAATTAATGAGGCGGGACATCCAATTCCCAATGAAGCAGGTGTTGAAGGAACAGAAGAAATTTTGGCTTTGCTTCACGGATTGCGAGGCAATGACCTGGTTATATTTGTCCTTTCCGGGGGTGGGTCTGCGTTACTGCCTCTGCCAAAAGAGGGAATCAGTTTGGCGGAGAAGCAAAGAGTAACAAAGATGCTTTTGGATAGCGGTGCAAGCATAGATAATATGAATGCCTTAAGAAAGCACACATCCAAAGTTAAAGGAGGGCAATTGGCAAGAGTCGCATATCCAGCAACCTCGATTTCACTTCTTTTATCCGATGTAGTCGGAGACCGAAAGGATGTTATTGCTTCAGGACCAACGGTTCCCGATGAATCCACTTTCGGAGACTGCATGATTATAGTTGAGAAATATAATTTGAAACTTCCCGAATCTGTTATGAATCTGATTCAAAAAGGTCTGAACGGAGAAATAGAAGAAACCCCAGAAGCAGGAGATCCAATTTTTGATAAGACCTTCCATGTAATCCTTGCCAGCAACATCATGGCACTGAAAGCTGCGGAACAAAAAGCCAAAGAGCTGGGCTATAATGCCTTGATACTTTCATCGGCAATCGAAGGAGAGACAAAAGAGGTGGCACAAGTTCATACTGCAATTGCAAAGGAGATTCATGCATCCGGAAATCCAATCTCAAAACCCGCCTGTATCATCGCGGGAGGTGAAACCACAGTAACAATAAAGGGTAAAGGTCTTGGTGGAAGGAACCAGGATTTTGTTTTGGTTAGTGCAACAGAAATTGCAGGAATAAGTGACACGGTAATACTCAGTTGTGGAACCGGCGGCACAGATGGACCCACCGATGTAGCGGGTGCTTCATCACATAAATCGCCAATCAAGAGGGAACAAACAAAACAATATTTCCCATGCTAACAGGACTCATTCCTATCCTTTTCGACGATTGTTTAGAGAATAGTTAACTATTTCTAAACTCTTATTCCATCTTTTCTAAAATAAATCTGGCGTAATCACTGCATTCAAGTCGCTCAAAGAGTTTTGAACACCATTCCTCAATGTTTCTTTCCACCTCTTCGGGAAGTTCCGCCCTTGCTGACTTAATATTCCTTTATGGCGATTTCGGGAGCCACTTCACTTCGTAGCCACATATCCTTGGCAATCATTCAGGTAGCGATGAGTAATCCTCTTCAATAATAGGCAGAACCGTGTAAGATTCAGGGGGATTGCCAATAATGCCCACGCTCAGGTCTTTTCCATTCAGAAACGCCTCCACGAGTATTGGCTTATCATAGCCGAATTTCTCCCTTATCTCTGAAATCGTATTCGTCAGTTCTTCTGGGTTATATGCCTCACTTCTCTGCGTTATCCCGAAACGGGAATCGCCGGAGTTTGGTTTTGCGATTACCGGAAAGTCGAAATAAAGTTTAAAAGCAGTATCTTCAGGCTTGATGAATACCGCTTCAGGCACAGGTATATCCATCTCCTTTGCGATTCCCCTCACAAGCGACTTATCATAACAAATTATCTATCCATTCCCATGACCGTGGCTGGAAGTGTTCCCTCTGATATCCTCCATCCGCAACGTCACTACTAAAACGTCCCCAGGGCTTTAAACCCCTGAAGATTCCTTTAAGGACTCGCAAGTCGTCCTGAACGGTCTCGAAGTAGCCGAAACTGTTGCCAAGAAGCATAACAACATCGAAAGTATCGGGTGGATAAGGCAGCCTTCTTGCATCTCCTTCCCTGAATCTGATAGACAAACCATCCTTCTTCGCTTGCGCTTTCGCCTTCTGGACGAGCTAATGTGAGCGGTCCAAACCTTCCACATATTTGAATCCCCTTTTCGCTAATTCTAAGGAATGACGACCCTGCCCACAGCAGAGGTCAAGAATCTTTACGTCAGGCGAAAGGTGAAGAATGTCAT